>NZ_JAQJCQ010000004.1:0-283403 GCF_038442435.1 Xanthomonas protegens
GGTGCCGGCGCCGCGGTCGGCAACTACGCCATCACCGCCTCCGGCGCGACCGGCGCCGGGCTGTCCAACTACGTCGTGACCTATGTCGATGGCAGCCTCCGCGTCGATCCGGCCACCCTGCGCATCGTCGCCAACGACGCGAACAAGACCTACGGCGGCACCGTCAATCTCAGCGGCTACAGTGTTTCGGGCCTGCTCAACGGCGACACCGTCTCCGGCGTCGCTCTGGGCAGCGCCGGCGCCGGTGCCGGCGCCGCGGTCGGCAACTACGCCATCACCGCCTCCGGCGCGACCGGCGCCGGGCTGTCCAACTACGTCGTCAGCTACGTCGACGGCAGCCTCCGCGTCGATCCGGCCACCTTGCGCATCGTCGCCAGCGATGCCAGCAAGACCGTCGGCAGCACCGCCACCCTCACCGGCTACCGTGTCTCCGGCCTGCTCAACCGCGACACCGTCTCCGGCGTCGCCCTGAACAGTGCCGGTGCCGGCAGCGGCGCTGCGGTCGGCAACTACGCCATCACCGCCTCCGGCGCCACCGGTGCGGGGTTGTCCAACTACGCCATCAGCTACGTCGATGGCCTGTTGAACGTGGTCGCCGGCAGCGGCGATGGCGGCGGCGCTGTCCAGTTGCCCACCACCACCGTGCAGGCGATCAACACCTCGGTCGCCGCCGCCACGGTGACCGGCGATGCCGGCAGCACGACAGAGACGAGTCCGCAAAAGGCCGACGAGACGGCCAGGCAACTGGCGGCCGCGGCACGTGGCGGCAGCGGCGGCACCGTGACGGCCGCCACCGACTCGATCCTGATCGTCGACGGCGGCATCCGCGCCCCGGCGGTCGCCTGCAGCCCGGGCGCGTCCAACGCCTCTGCGGACAGCTGCATCATCCGGCAGTAGCCGGGAATGACCTGACGACATCGCGCCGCGGTGTCGTCAGGTCATGGCACCGCTTCCGTCACGGCCCTCGCCGGCACACGAATCGGCACCGGGCTCTCTCCACCAACGCGCGGCGGTCGGTCGCCGCCGCACCCGATTGTTTTGCTGTTGGCGCACACCGTGCGTCGGGATACGCACGGCCGCCTGCGATCAGGCTTCCGTCGCCGGCGGCACGCGCGACACCGCGAGCTGTGCATCCGGGCGGCGCGGCAGCAGCAATACGAAGCAGACCGACTCGTCGGGTGCCTGCCTGGCCAGGCCGACCCATCCCCCAAGACGCTCGGCGATGCGCCGCACCAGGTACAGACCGAGCCCCGCGCCCGGCGCATGCCGCGCGCTTTCGCCACGGTAGTACTTCTGGAACAGACGCTCGCGTTCGGCAGGCGCGATACGTTCACCCGGATTGGCGACCTCCAGCCGCAGCCCTCCGGCACTGCCGCGGACGCGCACGCGGATGGCCATGCCCGCCGGGCAGTGGCGGTCGGCATTGGCGAGCAGGTTGCGCACGGCCACCCGCAGCAGTCCGGTGTCGGTGAGCAGACCGTCGTCGTCGGTGAGAACCTCGCAGACCACGCGCTGCGGCGGGAAGTCACGGCACAGGTCGTCGAGCAGGACGCGCAGGGCGCACGGCTGCAGCCGCAGTTCCGAAGCCGCCTCGCCCATGCGGTCGTCGGCGAGATACTCGTCCACCAGCGCCAGCAGCCGTTGCGCCGCGTCGCGGATGTTGCCGCAGCGCACGCGATTGCGTTCCGGCGGCGCATCCAGCTTGCGCGCCAGCTGTTGCGCCGAGGTCATGATGACCGCCAGCGGCGTGCGGAACTCGTGCGACACCATCGCCACGAAATCGCGTTGTTCCTGCATGACCTTGCGCTCGGTCTGCAGCAAGCCGCGCAGGTCGTTCTCCAGCGCCTGCCGCCTGCCGATTTCGTTGCGCAGCTCTGCGGTGCGCAGCGCCACGTCACGCTCCAGCGCCAGACCGTGCCTGCGCGCGAGTGCCACCGCGGCCTCCGCATGCCGCCGTTCGCGCAACCGGCGCTGCCGCTCGTAACGGCCGATGAGGAACACGCTCAGCAGCGTCATGTGCAGCATGGTGCCGAACGTGGTGGCGTACTGGGTCCACGCATTGACCGGGACGAATCCGAGGTTGCGCAGGAAGCCCAGCATCACCCCCAGATAGAACGGAAAGAACGCGAGCACGAAGAACAGCGCCGGCCGATAGCGGCGCCACAGCAGGTGCAGGCCCAGCCCCGCCAGCAGCAGGATTTCCAGCAGGCCCAGCGACTGCACCGGCTGCATGCCCCAGGCGTAGTGGCCGGCAAGCACGAACACGGCACACCCCAACGCGACCGCCCACAGCAGACGTGTGCCCCAGCGCACCAGCCGCGGATGAAAGGCGCGCAGGTTCAGTTGCCGGCTGGCGACCTGGAATCCCACCGGCAGACTGCAGGCGATGCTGATGCCCAACAGCGTGTCGCTCCACGCCATCGGCATGCCGGTAACCTGCTGCACCAGACCGATGGACATCGCCTCGTTGAACACGCAGCCGCCGAGATAGGCCACGAACAGGCCACTCATGCGCGCGCGCGTGGCGAGCCAGAACAGCACGTGCAGGCACAGCAGCAACAGGTAGAAGCCGAAATACAGGCCGAACTGCAGCCCCTCGCGCCGCGAGTGGTTATCGAACGGCAGCCGTTGCCAGACGTCCAGACGGGTGACCAACGCGTTCTTGCTGCGCAACCGCAGCAGCAACTCGTAATCGCCGGGATGCGCGGGCGCGAACTGGAAGACCGGACTGCGGTAGTCCACCGGCCAATCGCGCCGCGGCACGCGTTCGCCGCTGTCCCCCAGCGCGCGCCAGGCGCCGCCCTCGGGCCGCGCGTAGGCCTGCACGTCGTCGAGCAAGGCATTGCTCAATCGCACCATCCAGCCGCCGGGCGGTACACTCTGGACATGAAGAGGCAGGCGCAGCCACACGGCACCGTCGGCGAATCCCGCGTTGAGGCCGGCGGGCAGGCGGGTCCAGCCGGTCGCGGCGGCGGCCTGCACCACGTCCAGTCGGCCGTGCGGATCGTCCAGGCGCTGCAGATACCCGCTCGCATCGTGGTGCGCGCTGGTCAGCGGCAGCGCCGCGACCGGGGATGGCGCCGCGTCGGCGGCCACGCACACGCCCACGACCACCACGAGCCATGCGCCCACCAGCCAGCGCCACCATTGCGCCATCATTCGCCACACCGCACCGTTGCCAGCCGATGACGTTACAGCAAACCGCACTGCGCGAGGACGCGGCTCCATGTCCGAAGTGATCCTGCTCGAGGACGAACCGGTGCTGTGCGAGGAACTCGGCGAGTTCCTGCAGGATCTGGGCTATGTCGCCCTCTGCGTGGACAGCATCGCCGGCTTCCGGACGCGGTTCGATCCGGCGCGCCACACCATGGCGGTGATCGACGTCGGTCTTCCCGACGGCAGCGGCCTGGAACTGGTCCGTGAACTGCGGCGTGCCGGCCATCGGCTGGGCATCGTGGTGTTCAGTGCGCGCAACACCGCCAGCGACCGCATCGCGGGGCTGGAACTCGGCGCGGACCACTACCTGGGCAAGGGCGTCGATCTGGACGAACTCGCTGCCACACTGGCGTCGCTGGGCCGGCGCCTGGCGCTGCCGCCACCGGCGGCGCGCTGGGTCCTGGAACTGGCCGCTGCACGCCTGAACGTTCCCAACGCGCCGCCGGTGCCGCTGTCGCGCCAGGATCTGCTGGTACTGGCCTGCCTGATGCGCCATGCCGGCGAGAGCGTGGGCCACCGCGAGATCGCCGACGCGCTGGGGGTCAACTTCCTCGAGTACGACCGGCGGCGGCTGGACACGCAGATGTACCGCCTGCGGCGCCGCGTGGAGGAGATCAGCGGACGCCCGCTGCCGGTGAAGACCTTGCGCAACAGCGGCTATCGCTTCCACGCGCCGGCGGCGCTGGCGCCCTGAGCGCAATGCGGCGCGGCGGGCGCCGCTCACGCCGGTCCTGGAGCGTGGTCATCGATGCGGGAGCGCCCGTGTGGCCGCGCGCAAGGCGCTGGACCGCAAACGAAAAACGCCGGCGATGCCGGCGTTCTTCTTTCCTCTGAGGCGATGTCAGGGCCGATCAGCCCTGCCACTTGCCCAGCGCAGCCAGGCCGTTTTCCTTGGCGCGCTCGTACACCACCTGCTGCGCCTTGGCGAAATTGCCCTTCATGTCCTGCGCCCACAGCTTCAGCGCGGCCTGCTGCATGGCGCGGCCGTAGGAGAAGCTCAGCGGCCACGGCAGGTTGCCGAGCTGGTTCATCGCGTTGAGGTGCGCGGTGGACTGCTCGTCGGTCTGGCCGCCGGACAGGAACACGATGCCCGGCAGGATCGCCGGCACGGTGCTCTTGAGGCACATCACGGTGGACTCGGCCACTTCCTCGACACTGGCCTGCTCGTCGCAGTCCTTGCCGGCGATGACCATCGAGGCCTTGAGGATGGTGCCTTCCAGGACCACGTTCTGCTCGTACAGCGCGCCGAACAGCGAACGCAGCGTGGCTTCGGTGACCTCGTAGCAGGTCTCGATGTCGTGGTCGCCGTCCATCAGCACTTCCGGCTCCACCATCGGCACCAGGCCCTGCTCCTGGCACAGCGCCGCATAACGGGCCAGCGCATGCGCATTGGTCTCGATGCACACGCCCGACGGGATGTCCTCGCCGATGGTGATGACCGCACGCCACTTGGCGAAGCGCGCGCCGAGCTTGTAGTACTCCTCCAGGCGTGCGCGCAGGCCGTCCAGGCCTTCGGTGATCAGCTCGCCCGGCATGCCGGCCAGCGGATGCGTGCCCTTGTCGACCTTGATGCCGGGGATGATGCCGTGCTCGGCCATGTACTTGGCGAACGGCACGCCGTCCTTGGTCTTCTGGCGGATCGTCTCGTCGTACAGGATCGCGCCGGAGATGTGGTCGCTCAGCTTGGGCGTGGTCAGCAGCAGCTCGCGGTAGGCACGGCGGTTCTCTTCGACATTCTCGATGCCCACGCCGGCGAAGCGCTTGGCGATGGTGCTGGTGGATTCGTCGATCGCGATGATGCCCTTGCCCGGGGCGACCATTGCCTGTGCGGTTTCGGCAAGCTGTTCGATGCTCATACGGTTCCTGATGGCTGCAGCGGGGGAATGCCCATTATACCGGGCCGACCTGCATGCATTCCGTTACCGCGGGAATTGCAAGCGGTTACAGGCGTAGACCGTGCAGGTTCCCGGCACGTCAGCCAAGCGCATCCGTCATTGCGTCACACTGCGCCTCTTCATCGGCCTGCGCGCTCTGCAGCGGCGCGGCGTCCATGGCCGGTACCGGCGCAGGCGCGCCCTGCGCTGTCGGCAAGGCGATGTCGAGCGCATCGAGCAGCGGCCGCCAGTCGTCGGCACTGCGCGCGCGGCGGTGCGCCAGCAATGCGGCGTGGCGGCGCAGCCCCGGCAGCTGCCAGCGCAGTTCGCAGCAGACGCGGTCGACTTCCTCGGCCGCTTCCGGCGCGGCGATCAGCCACGGCAGTTGCTCGACCATCTTGCCGGCGCCGGAATCGTGGATGGCCATGATGTAGCCCACGATCAACAGCAGCAGATGCTGCAAGGCCGCGCGCTCGTCCTCGCGCAGGTCGCCGCCGCGCTGCAGCCGCAACGCCTCGTCGCGCGCCCGCTCCAGGCCGTCGAGCAAGGCCGCCACCACCTCGCGCAGGTGCTGCGGATCGTGCGCCGGCGCCTGTTCCAGCGCGCAGTCGCGCAGGCGCTCGGTCAGCAGGTCGACCACGTCGCGCGGGAACTGCCCGGGCACCACGCGCAGCGCGATGCGCATCCGCGCCAGCGCCTGCGCGTGGCCCTGCTCGCGTTCGAATAACCCATCCAGCGCTTCGGCACAGGAGATCAACCGGCCCAGCGGCGACAGCGCCGACGCGCCGACCGGATAGCCGGAGCCGTCGATGCGTTCGTGGTGCTCGCGCGCGGCCGCGGCCTGCTGCGCCGAGTACACGCCGGATTCGCCCAGCAGCGCGGCGCTGATCACCGGGTGCACGCAGCGCATGCGCCACTGCGCGAAGTCCTGCCGCGCCTCGGGAATTTCCAGCACCACCGGATCCACGTACATCTCGCCGAGATCGTGCAGCAGGCCGACTTCCGCGGCCTCGCGCATCGCCGCATCCGAGCGCGACAGCAGCGCCGCCAGCCAGGACACCAGCATCGCCACCCGCACCGCATGCGAAAACGCGGCCGGCCGGGTCTGGCCGAGGGTGGTCAGCAAGGTGCCCGGCGCGCCCAGCGTGCGGGCGCGGGCCAGCATGGCCATCACCGGCTGCGCCTGCTCGCCCAGCAACTGCCGCAGGTGCGGGTGTTCGTCCAGTTCGCGCTGCGCGGCCAGTTGCACTTCGCTCGGGCGCAGTTCCTCGCAGAACGCCAGCGAGGATTCCAGCGGACGCAGCAGGCGCCGCGCGATCAGGCGCTCGCGCAGGCCGGCGTTGATGCGCTGGCCCTTGGCGACGAGCAGGATGCCGCGGCGGTCGCGGATATCCTCGGTGACCACCAGCTCGCGCGTGGCCGAGGCCTGGATCAGGTGTTCAAGGCAATGCGTGCCGGGGCGCTCGGGCAGCTCCAGCCCGAGTTCGGCGTGCGCGCTTGGGGACGTCATGGGGGTGTCGCACGATCAGGGAACGGGAGGGCGCCGCGCCGTTCCATGCGCGATCGAACAGGTGTTGCCGACGGCGCGGCGGCAGGGCCGCCGCGCCGCGTCCTTCAGAGTTCGCCCAGGCCGCTGGCACGGCCGTCCGGGCCGACCTCGAGCAGGCGCAGGGTGTTGGTCGCGCCGTGGGTTTCCATGTGCTCGCCGCTGGTGAACACCACGCGGTCGCCCGGCGCCAGCAGTCCGGCTTCGACCAGCACGCGGATCGCGCCGCGCGCGGCCTCGCGCGGGGTCAGGCCGCGGCTGTCGAAGTTGATCGGGAACACGTCGCGCATCATCGCCATGTGCCGGCGCGCGCCGTCGTGGCGGGTCACCGCGAAGATCGGCGCCTTGGCGCGGAAGCGCGACAGGTAGCGCGGGGTGCCGCCGGATTCGGTCATCGCCACGATCGCGCGCACGCCTACGTGCTGGGACAGGAACATCGTCGCCATGGCGATGGCCTGGTCGGCGCGCTCGAGGTTGCGCGGGGCCATGCCGAAGTCGGTTTCGGTCTCGAACTGGCGCTCGGCGCCCAGGCAGATGCGCGCCATCGCCTCGACCGCGCGGATCGGATAGGCGCCGGCGGCGCTCTCGGCCGACAGCATCACCGCGTCGGTGCCGTCGATCACCGAGTTGGCCACGTCCAGCACTTCGGCGCGGGTCGGGATCGGGCTTTCCACCATCGACTGCAGCATCTGCGTGGCGGTGATCACCACTTTGTTTTGCGCCAGCGATTCCTTGATGATCTTCTTCTGCAGGCCGGGCAGCTCGGCGTCGCCGATCTCCACGCCCAGGTCGCCACGCGCGACCATCACCACGTCCGAGGCCTCGACGATCTCGCTCAGGTTCTCGATCGCTTCGGTGCGCTCGATCTTGGACACCAGCGCCGCATCGCAGCCGTGCGCGCGGGCGATGCGCCGCGCCTCGTTCATGTCCTCGGCGTTGCGGCAGAACGACACCGCGATGAAGTCCACGCCGATCTTGGCGACGATGCCGATCAGTTCCTTGTCGCGCTCGGTCAGTGCGCCCAGCGACAGGCCGCCACCCTGCTTGTTGAGCCCCTTGCGGTCGGACAGCACGCCATCGTTGAGCACGCTGGTGACGATGCGCTCGCCCTGCACCTCGACCACCTTCAGCTGCATCAGGCCGTCGTCCAGCAGCAGCACGTCGCCCGGCGCCACGTCCTGCGGCAGGCCCAGGTAGCTGACGCCGACCTGGCTGGCGTCGCCCGGCGCGGCATTGGGGTCGGCGATGAGGTCGAAGCGGTCGCCGAGCTTGAGCGAGACCTTGCCCTGGGCAAAGCGCTCGATGCGGATCTTCGGACCGGGCAGGTCGGCGAGGATGCCGATCTCGGCACCGACGCGGGCCGCGGCGGCGCGCACTTCGGCGGCGCGCTTGGCCTGGCCGGACGGATCGCCGTGGCTGAAGTTCAACCGCACCACGTTGACGCCGGCGCGGAACAGATCCTCGAGCACGCCGGGCGGATCGGTGGCCGGACCGAGGGTGGCGAGAATCTTGGTGCGGCGCTGGCGTTCGATCATGATGGCATCCTTGGAAAAAGCGCTCAAAGCTAGCACACGCGCCCATCACACAGCATGGCATTTCGGCATAGACGCACGCGCGGCCCGGCATAGCGAGCGGACAATGCGGGACAGTATGTGGTCATGCCGCGCCAACGGCAGCCTGCCCGCGGCCACCGCGCGGGCAGGCGCACGCCAGGCGACGCGCCATGCGCAGCCAGCGCCCTGTGCGCCGGACGCACCGGCGCACGTGCCCATTCAGGCCGCGACGAGCGCCGGCAACTGTGCCGGCGACTGCGCCAGCACATCGGCACCGGCTTGGCGCAGTTCCTCGGCATCGCCGAAGCCCCACAGCACGCCGATGCTGCGCATGCCGTGGTGGCGCGCGCCGTCGATGTCCATGCGCCGGTCGCCGATCATGCGGCACTGCGCCGGCACGACCGAGAGCCGCCGCAGCGCCTCGGCGATCAGCTCGGGCTTGGCGCGGCGCGCGCCGTCGTCGCTGGCGCCGACGATCTCCTCGAAGCGTCCGCCGAACGGCAGGTGCTCGACGATGCGCCGCGCGAAGCGTTCGTTCTTCGAGGTCACCACCGCCAGGCGGTGACCGGACGCGGCCACCGCTTCCACCGCCGCGCCGATGTCCGGAAACACCGTGTGCTCGCGCCAGCCATGGCTGTCGTAGCGACTGCGGTACAGCGTCAACGCCTGCTCCACCAGCGCCGCATCGCCGCCGAAGTGCTGCTGGAAGCTGTCGCGCAGCGGCGGGCCGATCCAGGCACGCAACTGTGCCGGCGTCGGCAACGGCTGCCCCAGTTCGGCGAAGGCGTGGCGCAGGCTGCCGACGATGCCGGCCTCCGAATCGACCAGGGTGCCGTCCAGGTCGAAGAACAGGACGTCGGCGGCGCTCACGCGCCGCGCGCCTGCAGTGCGGCCACCGCCGGCAGGGTCTTGCCTTCCAGGAACTCCAGGAACGCGCCGCCGCCGGTGGAGATGTAGCTGACCTGCTCGGCGATGCCGTACTTGTCGACCGCGGCCAGGGTGTCGCCGCCGCCAGCGATGGAGAACGCCGACGAGGCGGCGATCGCCCGCGCCAGGGTTTCGGTGCCCTTGCCGAAGGCGTCGAACTCGAACACGCCGACCGGGCCGTTCCAGACCACGGTGCCGGCCTTGGCGATCAGCTCGGCGTAGTGCGCGGCGGTCTGCGGGCCGATGTCCAGGATCAGGTCGTCGTCGGCGACATCGGTGACGGCCTTCACCGTGGCCTCGGCGTCGGGCATGAACTGCTTGGCTACCACCACGTCGCTGGGCAGCGGGATCGCCGCGCCGCGCGCATTGGCGTCGGCCACGATCTTGCGCGCGGTGTCGAGCAGGTCCGGCTCGCACAGCGACTTGCCCACCGCGTGCCCGGCCGCGGCGATGAAGGTGTTGGCGATGCCGCCGCCGACGATCAGCTGATCGACCTTGTCCACCAGGTTGGACAGCAGCTCCAGCTTGGTCGAGACCTTGCTGCCGGCGACGATCGCCAGCAGCGGCTTGGCCGGCTGTTCCAGCGCCTTGGCCAGCGCATCCAGCTCCGCCATCAGCAGCGGACCGCCGGCGGCGACCGGGGCGAACTTGATCACGCCATGGGTGGACGCCTGCGCACGGTGCGCGGTGCCGAACGCGTCCATCACGAACACGTCGCACAGCGCCGCATACTTCTTCGCCAGGGCCTCGTCGTCCTTGCCCTCGCCGACGTTCATGCGGCAGTTCTCCAGCAGCACGATCTGCCCCGGCTGCACGTCCACGCCATCGACCCAGTCGCGGATCAGCGGCACGTCGACGCCGAGCAGCGCGGCCAGGCGGATGGCCACCGGCTCCAGCGAATCCTCCTGGGTCCACACGCCTTCCTTGGGCCGGCCCAGATGCGAGGTCACCATCACCGCCGCGCCCTGCTCCAGCGCGTGCTTGAGCGTCGGCACCGAGGCCAGGATGCGCTGCTCGGAGGTGATCAGGCCATTGTCGATCGGCACATTCAGATCTTGCCGGATCAGCACGCGCTTGCCGGACAGGTCAAGATCGGTCATTCGCAGGATGGACATGTGATTGCTCGCTTTCGTGGGGTTGCAAAGGGAAAACCGCGCCATCGGTGCAGTATCGGCGTCGGCATCGGAACGTCGGGTGCACGCCGTTCGGCCGATCGCCGCGCAGCGGCGAAACCGCCATTGTCCGGCGTCGGCCGCACAGCGGCAAATCGGTGGGGTACGGTGCGCTGCCCCGCGCGCGCGGCGCAGCGTGCGCACCGTCGCCGCGGGATCGTTCAGCCCGTGCCGTCGGCGGCGCCGGGTTTGCGCAGCAGGCTGAGCGCGAAACCGACCACCAGCAGCGCACCGCCGACCAGCAGCGCCCACAGCAGCCAGGTCTTCCAGTCGCGCGGCGGCGCTGGCGCCTGCAACGCCGCGGCACCGGCCAGTGGCTGCGCCGCGCCGAGGCTGGCAGTGGCCGGCGCCCATTGCGGCCCACGCTGGGTGTGCAAGGCCTGCAACGCGGCGGCCAGCGGCGCCTGCGCACGCTGGGTACGCGCACTGCCGGCGGCCAGCGCATAAGGCGGCGCGCCCTGCGCCAGGAACACCAGCGTCTCCGGCTGGTAGCCCAGGCGCAGCGCCGGCCGCTGCCGGCCCGGGTCCTGCGTCGCCAGCAGCCGCCAGTAGCGGTCGCGCACCGGCGCAGTCAGCGCCTGCGGCGGCGAGCGGCTGCCGCCCCCCACCTGGTAGGCCAGCCATGGGCCGGCGCGGTCCTGCCACGGCGCCTCGGCGCTGTCGCGGCTCTGCACGCGCCATTCGATGGCGTTGTTGCCGGGCAAGGCGATGTCGACGCGCGTCACCGGGTAGCGCCCCGGCGACACGAAGGCATAGCCGTGCTGCGCGGGATCGGTGCTCGCCGCGTCCAGTTGCTGCCAATGCCAGTCGGCGGCGACCGGTGCCGGCGCCAGTTCGGCCTCCACCCCGGTCAGCGGCGGCGCGCTGGCACCGGCCAGCGGCAGCAGGCGCAGATAGCGCACTTCGCGGCCGATGGGGATGCGCAGTTGCTGCAGGCGGTGCCCCTGGTTGCTGAGGTCGACCAGGGTCGCCTCGTCCACCACCACCTCCCAGTCGCGCAGGTCATCGCTGCCCTCGACGCGGTAGCGGGCCTGCTGTGGCTGCGCAGCGGCGGCCCATTGCAGCGACAGCGCGCGCAGCGGCGCATGCAGTGCGCTGGCATCGACCAGCCAGCCGGCAGCCGCTGCGTCGCTGCCGCCGCCCGCCACACGGGTCTGGATGCGGCGCACGCTGCCGTCGCGGTCGCGCTCGGCGATCAGCTCCAGATCCGGCGTACGCCCGTCGGGCGCCGCCGGCAGCGGAAACCACGGCAGCGGCTGCCGGCGCGGCGCGGCCTCGGCCTGCTCGGCGGCGAACAGGGCCGCCGGCAGCGGGTCACCGGCCGCGTTGAATACCTCCACGTCGCCCAGCGAGGCGCGCTGCGCGCTGCGGTAGACCGCATCGTCGAGCTGCACGCGATAGGCGCCGGCATCGGCGTCCTGCAGGGTCAGCGGCCACTGCTGGGCGTAGTCGTCGCGCTGGCTGGCGGCGAACGCGCACAGCGGCAACCCGGCCAGCAACAACGGAAACAGCGCACGTCGGATCATGGGATGGCCTCCTCGGCCGGTTCGGCAGCGCGCGGCGGCGCCGGCGCCAGATAGCCGACCACCGTACACAACAACCCGTACGCGATGAACGAGGCGATGCCGGCGACGTTGCCGAGGTTGCCACGGTCCACCAGCAGCAGCTTGCCCAGCACCACCGCCATCAATACCGCGCCGGCCAGCCACAGACCGCGCTGGCCGCGCCGCGAGCCCAGCACCCAGCCGAGCACGCCCAGCACGCTCCAGACCACGGTCAGGCTGGTCTGCGCCACGCCATTGCCGAGCACGCCGGGCCACGGCACCGCCGCCCAGTAGTGCACCGCATGCAGGGTGACGCTGGTGATCCACAGGAAGCCGGCACCGGCCAACAGCTGGGTGCGCCAGGGCCGCAGCAGCGCCGGCAGCTCCGCGGTGCGGGTCCAGCGCACACCCAGGACCAGCAGCGCCAGTTGCGTCAGCTCCAGCGGATTGAGCACCGGCACCCAGGGCAGCGGCGCGCTGCTGCCGGACAGGCCCAGGCTGTACAGCCAGGCCACCGCCAGCAGGCCGAAGTAGGTGCTCTGCAGCGCGCTGCGGCACGGCGCGAATGCCGCACCCAGCGGAGCCGCCAGCCAGTTCCAGCGCCACAGCGACAGCGCCGTCGCCAGCAACCAGGGCGCCAGCAACAGCATCCAGCGCCAGCCGGCGGCGAGCTCGCTGTGCAGCGCGATCCAGGTGCACAGCAGCCCGACCACGCTGGGCCACACCAGCCACCACACGAACTGCGCCGCACGCGCGACGCCGCCGCCGCTGTCGCGCAGGCACAGCAGGCTGCGCACGCCGAGCACCGCGAACAGCGACCAGGCCCAGGCGCCATGCCCGGCGAACGGCTGCCCGTGCACATCGGCCTGCCAGACCGCCAGCGGCAAGGCCAGGGCCAGGCCACCCAGCGTGGTCGCGGCCAGCGCCAGTGCCGGCCAGCGCCGCTGCGCCTCGGCGGCGAGCCAGCCGCTGACCGCGACCCACGCCAGCAGCACGTCGGCGCGCGCGTCGGCGTCGACGAAGCGCACGATCTCGGTGACACCGATCCCGCACCACCAGAACAGCCCCCACACGTAGTAGCCCAGCGCCGGCACGGCGGCCCGCCCACGGCGGTAGCACCAGGCGCTGGCGAAGCCGGCCAGCGCCAGCAACAGCCCGCTCATGAAGGTGGCGTTGGCCACCGCCTGGGTGTCCTGGGCGATGTCGTCCACGCCCACCAGGAAACCGAACGACGCCGCCAGTTGCAGGCCGGCGCCGCTGAACTGCGGCAGCCAGCGCCGCTGGCGCAGGCCCAGCCACGCCAACGCCGCCCCCTCCAGCGCGAACACGCTGGCGGTCGCGCGCGCGGACAGCGCCAGCGGCACCGCCAACGTGGCGAACCCCACCGCCAGCACCGCATACGCCTGCCCCAGCACCGCGAAGCTCGCGCGCCGGATCAGCGCCGCCGCCAGCAGGGCATAGATCGCCGCCAGTCCCAGCGCACACAGGGCCAACGGCAGGCCGTCGCCGCGCAGCAGCCCCGCCTGCAGCGAAAACGCGATCAGCGGCGTGCCGAACACCAGGCTGCCGTCGATCAGCGTGCTGCGCGCTGCCTGGCGCCGCGCGTACAGGATCGGGATCAGCAGGTAGAAGGCGAAGAACAGCAGCAGGAACGGCTCGGTGCTGGCGAACTTTTCGGGCCGGTACTGCAACACGCCCCACAGCGTGCCGATGCCGAAGGTGAAGCCGAACCCGAGCAGGTTCAGCACCCGCCACGGCCGGTACCAGGCGATCGCGAACACCGCCGCGTTGAGCAGCGCGTAGTAGGAGAACAACGCGACGTGGTTGCCGCTGCCGGTGGACAGCCACAGCGGCGCGAGGAAGCCGGCCAGCGTGCCCAGCACCGCCAGCGTGCGCGATTCCTGCGCCACCGCCAGCACGCACATGCCCGCGACCAGGGCGATGCTCAGCGCCAGGGCCGCGCCGGCGGGGATCAGCCCGGACAGCTTGAAGGCGGCGAACACGGTCAGCAGCAGCACGCCGATCGCCCCGCCCTGCAGGGCCAGCGCAAAGCTGCGCTTGCGCGTGCGCTGGCGCCAGCCGAAGGCCAGGCCGGCCAGCGACGCGGCGGCGATGCCGGCATAGCGCAGCTCGATCGGCATGCGCAGCCAGCCCTGGTCGCCGGCGTACTTCAGCAGCGCGGCGACGCCGGCCAGCAGCACCAGCATGCCGATCTTGACCGGCACATTGCCCTCGGTGAACCAGCGTTTGATCCCGCCCAACAGCCGCTCGATCGGATCCGGCCCACGCGGCGCGGCGGGCGGGGCCGTCGCGGCGGTGCGCGCCTGGGCCTGCTGCTGCTCGGCGCGTTCGACCGCGGCGGCCAGCGTCGCGAAATCGTCGTTCCTGGGAGACGCCGGCAAGGGCGGCGGCAGCGGCGGTGGCGCCACGACGGGCTCGGCGAACGGGTCTGGACGCGAAAGGTCGAGGCCTGCAGCGAACGGCATGTCCTCCGCCTCGACCTCGGACTCGGCGACGGCGGCCTGGCCCTCTGCGGCAGCGGCCGCGACATCGGCGCGATCCGTCGCGGTGGCCGGCGTGGCGGCGGCCATCCGCGCCACCTGCGCTTCCAGTGCGGCGAGCCGCTGGCGCAGGCGCGACTGCCCGACCAGGGCCACGATCGACAGCAGTGGCAGCGCCAGCACCACCAGCGCCGCAAACACCACCAGCACGACCAACTTGTCCATTCGTCTCACATCTCCACAGGCGGTGGGGCGGCGCCCGTGGCGCGCACCGGGGGCCCGGCGGCGCCGGACCTGGCGCAGATGGTAGACGAGTTCGGCGCCGACATCGGCCCACGGACGAGGCCGCAGCCCAGTCAGCGCAAGGCCCGACGTTCCGACAAACGGTCTTCACAGCGCCCTCAAGTCCAGTGCACCGGCGGCCGCTACACCCCTTATCGCGTCGTCCGTCTGCTGTTTTCTCCCACCCCACCGGCAGCATGAATGAACCTACCCGCCCACCCCGCCGACGCGGGGATCGATGACCAGATTCGCGCCGTCGTCGGCTTGTCCGACCAGTTGCTCGGCCAGTTGCGCCGCTCGCTGCAGGGGATCGACGCGATCAACCGCACCACCCACATGATCTCCATGAACGCGCGCATCGAATCGGCGCGGATCGGCGCCGCCGGACGCGGCTTCAGCGTGATCGCGCAGGAAATGGACGGGCTGTCGCGGCGCGTGGCCGAGGCCACCCAGGACCTGGACAAGGTCGCCGCGCGCACCAGCGCGCAGATGCGGCAGACACTGGGCCGCCTGCAGGACGACGTGCGTCGCACGCGGCTCAGCGAGTTGGCCCTGAGCAACATCGACCTGATCGACCGCAACCTCTACGAGCGCAGTTGCGACGTGCGCTGGTGGGCCACCGACGCCGCGGTGGTCGCCGCGGCGCGTGCCGACAGCGATGCCGAGGCGCTGGCCTATGCCTCGCGGCGCATGGGCCAGATCCTGGATTCGTACACGGTCTACTTCGACCTGATCCTGGCCGGAAGCGATGGCCGCATCCGCGCCAACGGCCGGCCGCGGCAGTTCGCCTCGGTCGGCAGCGACGTCTCCGCGCAGCCATGGTTCGAACACGCGATGCGCACGCGCAGCGGCGAGGAATTCGGCTTTCAGGACGTGCATGCCAGTGCGCTGGCCGACGGCGAGCGCGTGCTGGTGTACGCATGCACGGTGCGCGACGGCGGTCGCGTCGATGGGCGCGTGCTGGGCGTGCTGGGCATCGTGTTCCGCTGGGACGCGTTGGCGCAGACGATCGTGCAGCGCACGCCGCTGTCCGAATCCGAATGGGGCCGCAGCCGCGTCTGCATCGTCGATGCGCAGGGCCGGGTGCTGGCCGACTCGGCCGGGCGCATGCTGCAGGACCGGATCGACTTCGACGGCCGCGACGCCTTGTTCAAGCAGCCGCGTGGCGCCGTGCTGATCGATCTCGACGGCCGGCCGCACTGCATCGCGCACGCCGCCTCTCCCGGCTACGAAACCTACCGCACCGGCTGGCACTCGCTGATCCTGCAGGCGGTGTAGTCGCCCGCACTGGTGCCCACCGCAAAAGCGGCAGCGGATCACAGGCTGCCGCGCGCGATGTCGGCACAGCCGCCTGCGCGGCGCCCGCAGACCGTGTGCCCATGAGTGCGACGACCTCATCGCCAGGGCGTCGTCTCTGCCTGAACGCCCGTGCGTGCTGTATTGACGGCGTCATTTCGCCATGCCTAAGCTCGTCGCGCCGCGTTGATGCGCGCCGACACATCGGCCCAACGCGACCGGTGCACTCTGGATTGCAGACGCCACTCCCCAGGTAAACGGACATGACCATGAAACCCTTTCGCACCCTGCTGATCTCGGCCCTGCTGGCCGGGTCCTTCGCCGCTCCCGCCCTGGCCGAAAAGGTCGACAATCCGGATCTCTACACCGCCGACGCGGTCAAGAAGAACATCGTCATCGGCAAGACTACCAAGGAAGAGGTACGCGCCATCTATGGCGAGCCAAAGCACGTCTACAGGACGTCCGGAAAGGAAGGCGGTTACGAAAAGTCCTGGACCTACAGCCCGGGCGAGTCGCACGGCGAAAAAGTGCGTGGTACCGCGACGACGGTGCTCAAGCGCATGCTGCCGGGTTTCTACACCGGCCAGGCGATCAACGAAGCGCAGGACCACGGTGTTGGCGCACGCAACGTCAAGTCGTATGACCTTGAGGTGGAATTCGACGCCAAGGGCGTGGTCACCGACTATCGGCAGACCGAAAGCAACCAATCGCGCGACGCGCTGTAATCACCAGGCCGAACCAGCCTGCGGCACCCGACGCGCCGCGGCACGGCCAGCGGTTCGCCACAACGAAAAAGGAGCGCGCGAGCGCTCCTTTTTCGTTGCCGGATCGGCTTGATTGGCGGCAACGCCAGGCCATGCCGGCGCCGCCGCAAGATCACATCGCGCGCACTCGGCGGCGACGCCAGGCGGCTTACTTGGCCACCACCTTGACCATTTCCAGGCACTTGTTCGAGTAGCCCCACTCGTTGTCGTACCAGGACACCAGCTTGACGAAGGTGCCGTCGAGGGCGATGCCGGCATCGGCATCGAAGATCGAGGTGCGCGCGTCGCCGCGGAAATCGGTGGCCACCACCTTGTCTTCGGTGTAGCCGAGGATGCCCTTCAGCGCGCCTTCGCTCTGCGCCTTCACTTCGGCACAGATCTCGGCGTAGGTGGCCGGCTTTTCCAGTTCCACGGTCAGGTCGACCACCGACACGTCCGAGGTCGGCACGCGGAAGCTCATGCCGGTGAGCTTCTTGTTCAACTCCGGGATCACCACGCCGACCGCCTTGGCCGCACCGGTGCTGGACGGAATGATGTTCTCCAGGATGCCGCGGCCGCCGCGCCAATCCTTGTTGCTCGGGCCGTCCACGGTCTTCTGGGTGGCGGTGGCCGCGTGCACGGTGGTCATCAGGCCGCGCTTGATGCCCCACTTGTCGTTGATCACCTTGGCCAGCGGCGCCAGGCAGTTGGTGGTGCAGCTGGCGTTGGAGACGATGGCCTGGCCGGCGTAGGTGCTGTCGTTGACGCCATACACGAACATCGGCGTGTCGTCCTTCGACGGCGCCGACAGGATCACCTTCTTGGCGCCGGCGTCCAGATGCTTCTGCGCGGTTTCCTTGGTCAGGAACAGGCCGGTGGACTCGATCACCACGTCCACGCCGACCTCGCCCCACTTCAGCGCCGCCGGATCGCGTTCCTGGGTCAAGCGGATCTTCTTGCCGTTGACCAGCAGATGGCCGCCGTCGACCGACACCTCGCCCTCGAAGCGGCCGTGCACGGAGTCGTACTGCAGCATGTAGGCCAGATAATCCGGCTCCAGCAGGTCGTTGATGGCGACGATCTCGATGTCGCTGCCGAAATTCTGCACCGCCGAGCGCAGCACGTTGCGCCCGATGCGACCGAAACCGTTGATGCCGACCTTGATTGCCATTTCAGTAGCTCCTGCGGCCGCGCCTGGCGCGGCGGATGGAAGGGGAAATCCCATTCTAGCAGGCCGGCCGCGCCACGCCGGACACGCCGGTTTGATCAGGATCAAGGCGGCGTGGGGCGGCGCGCCGGACACTGCGCCCACACCCAACCGAGACTCCACCATGCGCACCACCTCCCCCCTCCTGCTCGCCGGCCTGGCCGCCGCCCTGACCCTGTGCGCCCTGCCGGCGCTGGCGCAGTCGCAAGGCGACTGGACCATCGGCATCGGCGCCCACCAGGTCAACCCGAAGTCCGACAACGGCACGCTGGCCGGCGGCACCCTGCCGCTGCGCATCGACAGCAACATCCGGCCGACGGTGACCTTCGAGTACTTCGTGCACCAGGACCTGGGCGTGGAAGTGCTGGCCGCGCTGCCGTTCGAGCACGACATCAGCGTCAAGGGCGTGGGCAAGGTCGGCAGCACCAAGCACCTGCCGCCGGTGGTGTCGCTGCAATACCACTTCAACAGCGCCGGCAAGGTCTCGCCGTTCATCGGCGCCGGCCTCAACTACACCACCTTCTTCAGCGAGAAGACCACCGGCGCGCTGGCCGGCAGCAAGCTCAAGCTGGACGACTCCTGGGGCCTGGCCGCGCATGCCGGCGTGGACATCGCGCTCACCGACAAGTCGGCGCTGCGCGTGGACATGCGCTGGATCGACATCGACAGCAAGGTCAAGGTCAACGGCAGCGACCTGGGCACCGCGCACATCGACCCGCTGGTGTACGGGCTGGCCTACGTGATGAAGTTCTGAGACGGGCACCGGCGCCGCTGCGAGCTGCGGCGCCGGCGGCAACAGGATCGGCGCCGCGCGCGGCAGCGGCGCCATTCCGGAGCATGGCCGTACCGGATCGACGCGCGGGCCGTACACGCGGCCTCGCCGGAGCGCAGCGCGTCCGCCCCGCTTCTCTGGCAGACTACGCGCCACACGGATGTGGATCGGTGCCCGCCGGGCCGACACGGGGTTCGCATCCGCCCACTCGTCGTCCACCGGGGTCTCCCATGCCGCCACGCCTGTTCCGTCGCCTTGCCGTCGCCGCCCTCGCCAGCATCGCCCTGCCCGCCGCGGCGCAGTCGGCCGGCCACTTCACCACCAGCTATGGCCTGCACGGCATGGTGCCGGGGTCGTCCAACGGCACGCTGCGCGGCAGCGACCAACGCTTCGACGCCGACGTCGCGCCGGCCGTGTCGTTCAGTTACGAATACTTCTTCCGCGGCAACCTCGGCGTGGAGATCCAGGGCCTGGTCGGCCAACAGAAGATCGGCCTGGACCGCGGCGGCGATATCGGCAGCGCCTGGATGCTGTCGCCGACCATCTCGCTGCAGTACCACTTCAACGGCAACGGCGACATCTCCCCGTTCGTCGGCGCCGGCCTCAACTACACCGCCTTCCTCGGCAGCGACGGCGAGGGCGCGTTTTCGTCCAACGACGTGAAGTTCAAGGACAGCATCGGCCCGGCGCTGCATGCCGGCGTGGACTTCGCCGTCGGCGAGCGCAGCGCCATCCGCGTGGACGCACGCTGGACCGGCATGCGCAGCGACGTGGAAGTCGATGGCAGCACGCTCGGCAAGGCCAAGCTCGACCCGGTCACCTACGGCGTCGCCTACCTGATGTATTTCTGAGCCGGCAGCCGGGCCTCGTCGACAGACGAGGCTCGGCGTGGGGCCAGCGACGCCGCTTCGCACGGACGTCCGCCACCCTGAGCGGCAACGCAATAGACCCAATACGCGTCATGGCCGCGTCGTTGGCGCCGGCTAGAATCGGCGCATGAAAATCTCTCCCTTCGTTTGCACCGCGCTCGCCGCGGCCCTTGCCGCCGCACCGTCCGCCGCCTTCGCCTGGGGCCCGCTGGGCCACCGCCTGGTCGCCGATCTCGCCGACACCCAACTCACCCCGCAAGCCCGCGCGCAGGTCCGTACCCTGCTGCAGGGCGAACCCGACCCGACCCTGGCCGGCGTGGCCAACTGGGCCGACCAGCTCCGCGAACACGATCCCGACCTCGGCAAGCGCAGCGCGCGCTGGCACTACGTCAACCTGGCCGAGAACGACTGCCACTACGAGCAGACCCGCGACTGCCCGGACGGCAACTGCGCGGTCGAAGCGCTGCGCCGCCAGGCCGCCATCCTCGCCGACCGCAGCCAGCCGCAGGCCGCGCGTGCGCAGGCGCTGAAGTTCGTCGTGCATTTCGCCGGCGACGTGCAGCAGCCGCTGCATGCCGGCTACGCCCGCGACAAGGGCGCCAACACCGTGCAGATCCAGTTCGAGGGCAAGGGCAGCAATCTGCATTCGCTGTGGGACAGCGGCCTGCTGCGCAGCCGCGGGCTTGACGAGCAGGCCTACCTGGCCGAGCTGGAAAAGCAGCCGTTGCCGGCGCCCTCGCCGGCGGGCAGCGCGCTGCCGCCGCCGGCCGCGGCGTGGGCCGAGGCCTCCTGCAAGATCATGCTGCGTCCGGGCTTCTATCCGCCCGGCGCCACGCTGCCGGCCGATTACGTGACGACCTGGCGCCCGGTCGCCGAAGCGCAGTTGCGCCAGGCCGGTGCGGATCTGGCGGCCACGTTGAACGCAGCGCTGGGCAAGTAAGCGCGGCGCACACGGCAGGAGCGGCTTCAGCCGCGATGGGCTTGCCTGGAAAAGCCCATCGCGGCTGAAGCCGCTCCTGCGAGAGCACTTACGCCACACCCAACTGCGTGCGCGTCCAGCGCACGATCTCGGCGGTGCCGATGGCGCCGCTGTGACGGCCGAGTTCGCGCCCCTGCTGCAGCAGAATCAGCGTCGGGATGCTGCGGATGCCGAAGCGCCCGGCCAGCGCCGGCTGCGCATCGCTGTCCAGCTTGCCCAGGCGCAGCTGCGGCTCGAGCTGCGCGGCAGCCGCCGCGAAATGCGGGGCCATGGTCCGACACGGGCCGCACCACGGCGCCCACACGTCCACCAGCAGCGGCAGGTCGCTGCGTTCGGCATGCGCGGCGAAGGTCTCCGCGGTGAGCGTCACCGGGGTCGCGTCGAACAAGCCACGATGGCAGCGCCCGCATTGCGGGGACGCCCCCAGCTTCTCGCCCGGTACCCGGTTCAGCGCGGCGCAGTGCGGGCAGGCGACATGCAGCGGCTCGCTCATGCCCCGGCCTCGATGCTCTTGTCGCCGAGCAGCACGGTGCCCTGCGCATCCTTGACCGTGACCTGCACGTCGATGCCCTGGCGCACGCTCTGGGTGACCACGCAGAACTGCTCGAACTGGGCCAAAATCCGCTCCAACTGCGCGTAGTCCTGGTTGGCGCCGGGCAACTGCAGTTCGACCGACGCCTGCGGAATGCGCCAGAAGCCCTCCGGGTTGCGCATCGGCGTGGCGGTGATGTGCGCGACCACCCCGGCCGGGTCGTTCTTGTACTTGCGCATCGCGAACAGCAGGCTCGCCGCCAGGCAATTGGCGATGCTGGCCAGCAGGATGCGCGTGGGATTGGGACCGCGCTCCTGGCCCAGCGGCGCGGTTTCGTCGCTCAGCCAGGGCTCCAGCGCAGTTTCGTCGAAGCGGATGCGGAACGCGAAGTCCGTGTCCTGCTCCAGGGTGACGCGGATCGGATCGCCGATGGGCATGGTGGAAGCTCCACTGCGAAGAAGGGACGTGCGACTCTACGCCGGCACCGGTAACGGCATGTGGACGCAGCGTCGCATTCACGCCGCCGCTGCACGCCGCGCCAGCGGGTAATACAGCAACGGGATGACCAGCAGGGTCAGCGCGGTGCTGACCAGGATGCCGAACAGCAGCGCCACCGCCAGGCCATTGAAGATCGGATCGTCGAGGATGAACAACGCGCCCAGCATCGCCGCCAGGCCGGTCAGCACGATCGGCGGCGCACGCACCGCACAGGCCTCGATCACCGCCTGTTCGGCGCTGCGTCCCTGCGCCAACGCATGGCGGACGAAGTCCACCAGCAGGATCGAATTGCGCACGATGATGCCAGCCAGCGCGATCATGCCGATCATGCTGGTTGCGGTGAACTGCGCGCCAAGCAGGGCGTGGCCCGGCAGCACCCCGATCACCGTCAGCGGAATCGGCGCCATGATCACCAGCGGCAACAGATAGCTGCGGAACTGCGCCACGACCAGCAGATAGATCAGCAACAGGCCCACCGCGTAGGCGATGCCCATGTCACGAAAGGTCTCGTACGTGATCTGCCACTCGCCGTCCCACTTAACTGCGAAGTCGGCGGTGTCGACCGGCGGTGCGATGAAATACTGCTGCGGCGTCTGCCCATCGAGCCTGTGCCCGCGCAACTGCCCGACCAGGTCGAACATGCCGTACAGCGGGCTGTCCAGGCGCCCGGCTTCGTCGCCGGTGACATACACCACCGGCCGCAGGTCCTTGTGCGCGATGCTGTCGTCCCAGGGCAGGCGCTGCACCGTCACCAATTCCGACAAGGGCACCAGTTGCCCATCGCCGCCGCGCACGCGCAACGCCAGCAGGCGGGCACTGTCGGCCTGCGCGGCGGCCGGCATGCGCAGCCGCACCGGCTGCGCCACCTTGGACGTGCCATCGTGCAGCCAGGTGACGTCCAGCCCCTGCACCGCCGTGGCCAGGGCATCGGCGATGGCGGCCTGGCTCACGCCCAGGCGCGCGGCGCGCACGCGGTCGACCACCAGCGTTTCGCGGGTGGCCGCACTCTCCACGCTGGTGTCGACATCGACCACGTTCGGCGTGCGCAGGAAGCGCCGCTCCAGCGCCAGGGCGAGCTGGCGGCTGCGCGGGTAGTCCGGCCCGTACACCTCGGCCACCAGCGGCGCCAGCACCGGCGGCCCCGGCGGCACCTCCACCACCTTCAGCGACGCGCCATGCCGGCGTGCGATCGCCGCCAGCGGCGGCCGCAGCGTACGGGCGATGGCATGGCTGTGGCGCGTGCGCTGGTGCTTGTCGATCAGATTCACCTGCAGGTCGCCGACGTTGTTGCCGCTGCGCAGGAAGTACTGCCGCACCAGGCCGTTGAAGTTGACCGGCGCCGAAGTACCGGCATAGCCCTGGTAGTCGTGCACCTCCGGCGTGCGGTCGAGCACGCCGGCCAGGTCCACCAGCAACGCATCGGTGTCCTGCAGGGTGCTGCCTTCGGGCAGGTCGACCACGATCTGCAGTTCCGACTTGTCGTCGAACGGCAGCATCTTCAGCACCACCCACTGCAGTCCGACCAGGCCCATCGCGGCCAGCAGCAGGGCGGCGATGCCGGCGAACAGCCAGCCGCGCCGGCGCGCGCCGTGGACAGGATCCAGGAATGGGTGCAGCAAGCGCCCGAACAGGCGCTGCAGGCGCGGTGGCGCGTCGCCCCGCGCGTGTGCCTCCGCGGCTTGCGCCGGCACATGCCGCTTCAACAGCTTCAGCGCCAGCCAGGGCGTCACCACCAGCGCGATCGCCAGCGACAGCAGCATGCCGACCGAGGCGTTGATCGGGATCGGCCGCATGTACGGCCCCATCAGGCCGCTGACGAAGGCCATCGGCATCAGCGCCGCGATCACGGTAAAGGTGGCGAGGATGGTCGGGCCGCCGACCTCGTCCACCGCCGGCGGGATCGCCTCGCGCAAGGTCTTGCCACCGGCGCGCAGATGGCGGTGGATGTTCTCGACCACCACGATGGCGTCGTCGACCAGGATGCCGATGGAGAAGATCAGCGCGAACAGCGATACGCGGTTGAGGGTGAAGCCCATCGCCCACGAGGCGAACAACGTCAGCGCCAGGGTCAGCACCACCGCGCTGCCGACCACGCTGGCCTCGCGCCAGCCCAGCGCGAACAGCACCAGCAGCACCACCGAGGCGGTGGCGAACACCAGCTTATGGATCAGCTTGCCGGCCTTGGCCGCTGCGCTGGCACCGTAGTCGCGCGTGACCTCCGCATGCACGCCCTGCGGCAGCAGTTCGCCGCGCAAGGCCTGTAAGCGTGCGCTCACCGCGCGGGTGAGCGCCGAGGCGTCGCTGCCTGGCTTCTTGGCGATGGCCAGGGTCACCGCGGGTGCGCGCCCCTGCGCCGGGCCACCACGCGCGGGCGGCGCGCCGTACCACACATAGGCAGCGGGCAGGTCCGCACCGGCCTGGATCTGTGCCACATCGCGCAACTGCAGCGGCCGGCCGTCGTGCACGCCGATCACCAGCTCGCGCACGGCGTCGGCATCGGCCAGGAACCGCCCGGCACTGAGCGGCACCGCACGGCCGCCGCCGATGCGGTCGCCGAGCGGGCGCACCAGGTTCGCCCCCTGCAACGCCTGGCCCAGGTCGGCCACGGTGAGGTCGTAGGCGGCCAGTCGCGCCGGATCCAGCGTCACCGTGACCACCCGCGGCGGCGCGCCGATGCTGTAGATGTCGCGCGTGCCGGGGATGCGCTTGAGTTCGATTTCCAGCGTGCGCGCGATCGCACCCAGGTCGGCGGCACTGCGCTGCGGATCGTCGCTCCACAGGGTCACGCTCATCACCGGCACGTCGTCGATGCCCTTGGGCTTGATCAGTGGTGCGCTCGCGCCCATCCGCGTCGGCAGCACGTCCAGGTTGGAATACACCTGGTTGTACAGGCGCACCAGCGCGGCCTGCCGCGGCACCCCGACCTCGAATTCGACGGTCAGCACCGCCTGCCCGGGGCGGCTCACCGAGTACACGTGCTTGATGCCCTCGATCTCGTCGAGCGTCTGTTCCAGCGGCGTGCTCAGCAGCTGTTCGACCTCGCGCGCATCGGCGCCCGGCAGCGACACGAACACGTTGGCCATGGTCACGTCGATCTGCGGCTCTTCCTCGCGCGGGGTGATCGCCACCGCCGCGATGCCGAGCAGCAGGCCGAGCAGGGCCAGCAGCGGCGTCAGCGGATTGGCCTGGAAGAACGCCGCCAGGCGGCCGGAGATGCCCATCTCAGCGCGCCGCCAGCGCGCGCCGCTGCGCGGCCAGCGCCTGCCCGGCGGCGACCGGGTCGCGCGCCACGCGCTCGCCCGCGTGCAGACCGGCCAGCACTTCCACCCGCTGCGCGTCGCGCCGGCCGATCCGCAGCTGGCGCAGGATCAACCGCCCGTCGGCAAGCACATAGGCCGCACTGAGTTCGCCCCGCTGCAGCAGCGCCGACAGCGGAATGCTCAACGGCACCGCCGCCGCGGCATCGCCGGCAGCCAGCGGAAAACCGACCTTGGCCGTGCTGCCCGGCACCGGGGCCGGCTGCAGCGCCGGCAGCGGCACCCGCACCGTCACGCTGTGGCTGCGCGGATCGGCGGTGGGAAACACCGTCACCCGCGGAACCTGCAGGCTGCGCCCGTCGTCCAACCGTACCTGCGCGCGCGGCGCGGCACGGATGGCGTCGGCATCGGACTGCGGCACCTGCACCTCGATGCGCTGCGCGCCGGGCACGTACAGCGACAGCAAGGCCTGCCCGGCCGCCACCGCCTCGCCCGGCTGCACCTGGCGCGCACTGATGACACCGGCAAACGGCGCGCGCACCACGGTGTAGTCGGCCGGCTGCTGCGCCTGCGCCAGTTGCGCGGCAGCGGCAGCGCGTGCGGCGTTCGCCGCATCGCGGGTGGCGCGCGCCTGGTCCAGTTGCGCCCGCGACACGTACTGCATCCCGGCCAGGGACGCATAGCGGCGATAGCTGGCCTCGGCTTCGTCGGCGCTGGCTGTGGCGGCACGCACTTGCGCCTGCGCGCTGGTCACGCCGGCACGCTGTTCCACCGCACTCAGTTGCAGCAGCACCTGGCCGGCGGCGACCCGATCGCCCACGTCCACCGCGACGCTGCGCACACGCCCGCCGGTCTGCGCGCTCAGATCGGCGTACTCCACCGCGGCCACGACGCCATCCCAGGAGCGCGATCCCATCGCCACGGATTCCACCGGCGCGGTGGCCAGCGCCGGCAATGGTGGCGGCGCGACGGCTGCCGCGTCATGACGGCAGCCGGCGAGCGCCAGCATGGCCAGCCACACGAGCAGGCCAGCCCTGGTCGCGCGGCCGTTCCGGCGGGCCGACGCAGCGGCAGACGCAACCGTCCCGCGCAGCCGTCCGGCACGCCAGACACCCCGGATCGGCCAACGAAGCACACGCATGATCGAACTCCAGAGGAAAGGGCGCATCCGCGCCGTCGGTGAACACGCCGCCGCGACAGGCCGGGCGCGGCCGCCCGAGGCTGGCCGCGAGATAAATTAGAATTTTCTTATATTAGAGTCAACTGATATGATGGACGTACTTTCCCGCCGAGCACCCCCAATGCCCGCCTCCTCCGCCCAAGCCCTGGTCGACCGCGCACGCGCGCAGATCCACGAAACCCCCGCCCACCCCGATGCCGCCGCCACGCCGCTGCCCGGCGAGTGGATCATCGATGTGCGCGAACCCGGCGAGTTCGCCATGGGCCATCTGCCCAACGCCATCAACATCCCGCGCGGCATCCTCGAGTTCCGCCTCGATGCCGATCCGGCGCTGGCTCGGCGCGACCAGCCGATCCTGCTGTACTGCGCCAGCGGTGGCCGCTCCACGTTGGCGGCACTGAGCCTGCAGCACCTGGGCTACACCGCGGTGCGCTCGCTGACCGGCGGCTTCCTGGGCTGGACCGCGGCCGGTGGCCCGGTCGATTTCTGAGCCCATGCCGCGCCGCGCCGCAACCGCCCTGGATCCTGCCGCGATGCGCGCGCACGCCAGCGAGGCGGCGCGCCTGCTGAAGGCGCTCGGCAACGAGAAGCGGCTGCTGCTGTTGTGCCTGCTGGTGGACAGCGAACAATCGGTCGGTGAACTCAACGCACGTGTGGAGCTGAGCCAGTCGGCGCTGTCGCAACATCTGGCGCTGCTGCGCGAGGATGGACTGGTGCAGACCCGCCGCGACGGCCAGACCATCTATTATTCGCTGGTGCCCGGCCCGGTGCAGCGCATCCTCGAGGTGCTGCACGGCATCTACTGCAGCGCCGCGCCACCTGCCGCCACCAGGAGCGATCGATGAGCCAGCATCCGCACGTCCACGCCTTCCACCACGCCGTTTCCGGCACCTGGAGCTACGTGGTCGAGGACGGCCACGACGCCGCGGTGATCGACCCGGTGGTCGGCTACGACCCGCAGACCGGCGCACTGGACGACGCGCCGGCGCAGGCGCTTGCCGCGTGCCTGGACGCGCGCGAGCTGCACCTGCGCTGGATCCTCGAGACCCACGCCCACGCCGATCATGTCTCCGCCGCGCAGTGGTTCAAGCAGCGCTGGCCGCAGGCGACGCTGGCGATCGGCGACGGCATCCGCGAGGTGCGCGCCCGTTTCGCGCCGCAGTTCGGCCTGGACGCGCAGGCGCAGGCACGCTGCGGCTTCGATCACCTGTTCGCCGATGGCGAGCGCTTCGCGATTGGCAGTGTGCACGCGCAGGTGATCGCCGTGCCCGGCCACACCGGCGACAGCGTCGCCTACCTGATCGGCGATGCGCTGTTCCCGGGCGATTCGCTGTTCATGCCCGACAGCGGCACCGCGCGCTGCGATTTTCCCGGCGGCGACGCGGCCACGCTGTACCGCTCGATCCAGCGGCTGTACACGCTGCCGGAGGCGACGCGCGTGTTCGTGTGCCACGACTACGGCGCCGGCGGCCGCGCGGTGGCGTGCCAGACCAGCATCGGCGAACAGCGCCGCAGCAACATCCACGTCCGCGACGGCATCGACGAAGCGGCCTTCGTGGCCTTGCGCCAGGCGCGCGACGCGACGCTGGCCGAGCCGCGGCTGATGCAGCCGTCGGTGCGCGCCAACATCCAGGCCGGCCGCACCGACGACCTGACGCCGCCGGCGGCGTGAGCAGGCAGCGCGCCGCCGGCGCGCTAGGATGCGGAGCTGCGGCAGTGCTGCGCGACTGTGCTCGTGCGCACCGCCGCGCACTGCCGCACCGCCTCCCCCGCCCACCGCTGGAGTGACCATGACCCGACCGCTACGCCGCCTGCTGTGCCTGTGCACCTTGATCGTCGCTACCGCGATCGCGCCGGCCTCGGCGCAGACGCCGCTGACCGTGTTCGCCGCCGCCAGCCTCAAGGAATCGCTGGACGAGGCCGCCAGCGCCTACCAGCGCGCCAGCGGCACCCCCGTGCAGGTGTCCTATGCCGCCAGTTCCACGCTGGCCCGGCAGGTGGAACAGGGCGCACCGGCGGACGTATTCGTGTCCGCCGACCAGGAATGGATGGACTACCTGCAGCAGCGCAAGCTGATCGATCCGGCACTGCGCCGCGACCTGCTCGGCAACACCCTGGTGCTGGTGGCGCCGGCCGCCAGCAAGGCCCAGGTCGACCTGCGCAAACCGGGCGTTCTGCTCGCCGCGCTCGGTGCGCAGGGGCGTTTGGCGGTGGGCCAGACCGCCAGCGTGCCGGCCGGCAAGTACGCGCGCGCGGCGCTGCAGACGCTGGGCCAGTGGGACAGCGTGCAGCCGCGCCTGGCCGAGAGCGAGAGCGTGCGCAGCGCGCTGATGCTGGTGGCACGCGGCGAGGCCCCGCTGGGTATCGTCTACGGATCCGATGCCCAGGCCGAACCGAAGGTGCGGGTGGTGGCGACCTTCCCTGCCGACAGCCACGCGCCGATCGTGTATCCGGTGGCGCCGCTGCGTGCGAGCCCGCAAGCCAAGGCCGCCGCCGATTTCGTGCGCTGGCTGGGCACGCCACCGGCACAGGCGATCTTCCGTCGCCACGGTTTCTCGCCCGCCCACTGAGGCCTGGCATTGTTCGACTTCACCGCGCAGGAACTGACCGCGATCGCGCTGAGCGTCAAGGTGGCGCTGGTCGCGGCGCTGGCCAGCCTGCCGTTCGCCGTGGCCTGCGGCTGGCTGCTGGCGCGGCGCCGCTTCTTCGGCAAATCGTTGCTGGACGCGCTGCTGCACCTGCCGCTGGTGATGCCGCCGATCGTCACCGGCTATGCGCTGCTGCAACTGTTCGGCCTGCAGGGCCCGATCGGCGGATGGCTGTTCGAGCACCTGGGCGTGCAGTTCGCGTTCCGCTGGACCGGCGCGGCGCTGGCCAGCGCGGTAATGGGCTTTCCGCTGATGGTGCGGGCGATCCGCCTGGCCCTGGAATCCACCGACCGCCGCCTGGAAGCGGCCGCCGCCACGCTCGGCGCCGGCCCATGGCGGGTGTTCTTCACCATCACCCTGCCGCTGGCGTGGCCCGGCGTGGTCGCCGGCGGCGTGCTCGGCTTCGCCAAGGCGTTGGGCGAGTTCGGCGCCACCATCACCTTCGTCTCCAACATCCCCGGGCAGACCCAGACCCTGGCCTCGGCGATCTACAGCCTGCTGCAGGTGCCTGGCGCCGAGGCCGGCATCTGGCGGCTGGCGGCGGTGGCGCTGGCGATCTCGCTGGGCGCGCTGCTGGCTTCCGAGTGGCTGGTGCGACGCCAGCGCGGCACCGAGGTGGACGCATGAGCCGCGCAAGCGCCCGGAGCCGACGCCGATGCTGAGCATCGACCTGCACCTGCAGCGCGGCCGTTTCGCCCGCCACGTGCGCATCGAGGAACAGGCGCGCGTGGTCGCCCTGGTCGGTCCATCCGGTGCGGGCAAGACCAGCCTGCTCAACGCCATCGCCGGCGTGCTGCCGCCGCGCAGCGGACGCATCGCCATCGATGGCCGGGTGCTGTACGACAGCGCCGCCGGCATCGACCTGCCGGCGCACCGCCGCGGCATCGGCTACGTGTTCCAGGACGCGCGCCTGTTCCCGCACATGGACGTGCGCCGCAACCTCGGCTACGGCCGCCACGGCCGCGGCCGGCCGGCGCGTTTCGCGCTGGATGCGGTGGTCGACCTGCTCGGCATCGGCGCCCTGCTCGGGCGGCGTCCCGACACGCTCTCCGGCGGCGAAGCGCAACGCGTGGCGATCGGCCGCGCACTGCTGTCGCAGCCGTCGCTGCTGCTGTTCGACGAACCGCTGTCGGCGCTGGACGCCGACCGCCGCAGCGAACTGATCCCCTACCTGCAGCGCGTGCGCGACGACGTGCGCCTGCCGATGCTCTACGTCAGCCATCAAGCCGAGGAAGTGGCACGCATCGCCGACGCGGTGCATCGGCTGGACTGACGGCGACACCGCGTTCACCGGAGCCGGCGAGACTGAAGTCCCCGCCACGGCAGACTTTGCATGCGCCGCTACCGCAAGCTCGACTTTCCCACGCAGGACGTCCGCCGCTTCCTCGAGCCGGGACCGGTGGTGCTGGTCAGTTCGGCCTGGAAGCAGCAGCGCGATGTCATGACCCTGGGCTGGCACATGGTGCTGGAGTTCTCGCCCTCCCTGCTGGCCTGCTGCATTTCCAGCGCCAACCACAGCTTCGCGCTGATCCGGCGCAGCAAGCAATGCGTGATCAACCTGCCCACTGCCGACCTGGTCGACACCGTGGTCGGCATCGGCAATACCAGCGGCGCGGACCTGGACAAGTTCGCGCACTTCGGCCTCACCGCGGTGCCCGCCACGCACGTGGCGGCGCCGCTGATCGCCGAGTGCTACGCCAGCTTCGAATGCCGCCTGCACGACGGCAGCCAGATCGGCAAGCACGGCCTGTTCGTGTGGGAGGTGGTCAAGGCGCACGTCGCCGCCTCGCCGAAGCGGCCACGCACCCTGCACTACCGGGGCGACGGCCGCTTCATGCTGTCGGGCCCGGAAATCTCGCGGCGGCGCCTGTTCAAGCCGGAGATGCTGTAGACCAAGGCGGCGGACGATGATGCAAGGCGTGTCGCTCGCGGCGCTCAGCGCGCGCCGCTCACGCGTCCCGATTGCACGCTGGCCTTGCCCTGCCGGACCTCGAAGGTGAACGCATAGGCCAGCGTCACCGGCACCTCCTGCACCGACTGCGCATCGTCGCAACGCCCCTCCTGCGCCGGCCGCTGCGCCGGATCTGCATAAGTACAGATCGCCGCCGGCACGAAGCGCCACTGCGCGACCGCGTCCTGTACCGCCTGCAGCAGATCGGCCATCTCCGGCTGCGCGCCCGCGCCGCAATCCGGGCGATCGTCCAGCAGCGCGCTGCGTTCCACCGCGCCTTGCGCGGACAGGATCACCCGCACGCAGACCGTGGTCGGGGCCAGCGTGCGGCGCGGCGAATCGGTCGGCAACTGCGGCGTCGGCGCCAGCAGCGGTTGCGGCATGCGGAACACTTCCTGCGGCTGCATCCGATACGACTGCACCGCCGCCGCACCGGGCGCCGCGCCGAATCCTGTTTCCAGCATGCGCTGATCCACCGAGTCGATGCGCTGGGTCGGTTGTGGCGCCTCTTTCGCCGCGTGGCTGGCGCAGCCGGAAAGGACCAACGCCAGCAGCATGCCGGCCCGCCCGTGCGCACTCATCGCACGGTCCGCGCCATGCCGCACAGCGGCGCGGCGCCGCCCTTGCCGGAGAACACCTTGTCGCACAAGCTCGCCAAGGTGTCGCCGGCATCCTCGCCCAGGCGATACCAGCGGTAGTTCGCAGCATCGGCGACGCCAGCCGGCGCCTGCTCGGGGTACATTTCCACATCGAACGCGACCGGAATCTTCAGGCGGCTGGCCACAGCGCGTCCGTGCGTAGTCGCCGGCGAGAAGCGCCACTTCCAGGCCGCGGTGACCGCGGCAGCATCCAAAACTGCGCTACCGCTGCCATGATCCAGCACGCGCACGGCGCTCGGCGCCCCGTGCGCATCCACGTCGACCAGCAGGACCAGCTTACCGGAGACGCCCGCACGCACCGCTTCATCCGGGTATTTCGGGGGCGGCATGTCGATCACCTTGGCAGGTCGCGCTCCGGTCCGCGCGGCGACCACCGACGCCCGCTGCACCGATCGTGCCGACGTGCCATCCACCTCGCTCGCGACCAGATCGCGTGCCACGCCCGTGGCATCTGTTCCAGTTGGCAACGCCAGTGCCATTGCACTCCCGCTCAACGCGGCCAGCGTCACCGCCGCGAGGCCCAGACGACGCCGCCAACCACGCACCGCCGGGCGCCGCAGCAAGGCAATGCGCTGGCACAGGACGCTGCCCGCCTGCCAATGGCACCCCACCGGCAAGGCCAGCGCGTCCAACTGGGTCTGCAGCATCGCCTCGGCGTAGTGTCGGCGCGTGCCGGGATGGCGAACCAGCACTGCGGCATCGCAGGCCAGTTCCTGATCCAGGCAGAAGCGCGTGGCGGCCCAGTGCAGCAGCGGATTGAACCAGTACACGCAGCGCAGCACGGCGAGCAGCAGATTGCTGCGGGTATCGCCGCGGGCGATGTGCATGCGTTCGTGCGCCAGCACCAGTTGCGCCTGCGGCGGCGGATAGCGTGAGGCGAAGTCCATCGGCACCACCACCTGCGGCCGCCACGCGCCCAGCACGAGCGGTCCGTGCAGCGCATGCTCGGCGACCAGCACGCCATCCTCGCCAGGCTGCAAGCGACCCAGGCTGCGCCGGTAGCGGCGCTGCTGCCGCCACAATACAGCCGCCGAGGCCAGCGCACCCGCCAGCCACAACGACAACAACCAGACCGTAGCCTGTCCGCTCGCCGACACGCCGTCGCCTACCGACATCTGCGCCCGTGTCACGCCGACCAGCACCGCCGGCATGTCCAGCGCCAAGCCCGCCGGCAACGCTGGACGCCAGCCCCTAGGCAACAGTGCCGCCAGCAGCGCCAATGGCACCGCGATCCATAGCGCGTAGGCGATGCCGGCGCCGAACGCGCGCCGCATCGGCACGCGCAACACCAGCACCGCCGCGATGGCCACGCTGACGACCAGCGCGGTACTCCCGAGGTCCCTCACGATCCCGTCAATGCTCATCGTCCAGCTCCTGGATCAGTCGTTTGAGTTCGGCGATATCGGCATCGCTGAGCTTGCCGCGTTCGCTGAAGTGCGCCACCAGCGGCGCGATACGGCCGCCGAACAGGCGGTCGAGCAGGCCTTCGCTCTGTTGCTGCACCCACTGCGCGCGCTGCAGCAGGGGCGTGTACAGATAGCGGCGGCCTTGTTTGTCGGCACGGATCGCGCCCTTGTTGAGCAAGCGGTTGAGCAGGGTCTTGACCGTGGGTTCGGCCCAGCCGCCATGGCCGGACAAGGCGGCGAACACCTCCTCGGCGCTGAGGGGGTGCCGCTCCCACAACACCTCCATGACCACGGCTTCCGCGTCGCTGATCGACATTTCGTTTACACCCGTAAATTTTCATTGATTACGCGCGTAAACAAAACACATGTCAAGCGTTTTTTGCGCAGCGGCCGATGCCCTGTCGATCGCCATGCCGCCCATGCCCAGAGCGCGTCGCCGACAGTCACGTGCGCCGCGGCACCGCGCACATCGCGCGCGCACCGTGATCGACGCAATCGCCGGCGCACCCTCTAAGCTATGCCGATGACCGATCATCTCGACGACCTCGACGCCGCTGCCGACCTGATCCTGCAGCGCATCGCCGGCCCGCTGCGCGTGGGCGCGCCGCTGGGCCTGGGCAAACCGCACCGCCTGCTCAATGCGCTGTACGACCGCGTCGAACGCGATCCGACGCGGCCGCTGCAGCTCTACACCGCACTCTCGCTCAATCCGCCGGCGCCCGGCGGTGGGCTGCAGGGCCGGTTCGCGCGGCCGTTCGTGCAGCGCCATTTCGGCGAGGATTTCCCGCGCCTGCGCTACGTGCTGGCGATGCAGCGCGATGCGCTGCCGGCGCACATCCAGGTCGAAGAGTTCTACATGCAGTCCGGCGCACTGCTGCGCTCGACCCAGGCGCAGCGCAGCTACACCAGCCTCAATTACACCCATGCCGCCGACGCGGTGGCGCAGCGCGCGCCGAACCTGATCGTGCAGAAGGTGGCGCGCGAACCCGACGGCACCCGGCTGTCGTTCTCGTGCAACAACGACATCACCCAGGACACCCTGGCCGCGGTGCAGCGGCGCGGCCTGCCGCGGCCGCTGCTGGTGGCCGAAGTGGATCCGCAGTTGCCCTGGATCGGCGGCTGCGCGGCGGTGGAGCCGAGCTTCTTCGACGTGGTGGTGACGCCGCCGGGGCCGTATCCGCGCCTGTTCGGGCTGCCGCGGCAGCCGGTCGCCGACGCCGATTACGCCATCGGCCTGTACGCCAGCACGCTGGTGCGCGACGGCGGCACCCTGCAGATCGGCATCGGCACCCTGGCCGACGCGCTGTGCCACGCGCTGGTGCTGCGGCATACCGACAACGCGCGCTACCGGCAGGTGCTGGCGGCGCTGAATCCAGAATTGGAGCGGCATCCAGCGGTACGCGAATGCGGCGGCCTGGATCCGTTCGCGGTCGGCCTGTTCGGCTGCAGCGAGATGCTCAACGAGGGGTTCCGGCAGCTGGTCCAGTGCGGGGTGATCCGGCGCAAGGTGCTAGACGACGCACCGCTGCTGCAGCGTGTGGCCGACGGCAGCGCCGATGCACAGGACCTGCAGCGCCTGGAGCGCGAGGGCGAATACCTGCAGGGCGCGTTCTACCTGGGCTCGCCGGAGTTCTACGCCTGGCTGCGCGACATGGATCCACAGGCACGCGCGGCGATCGGCATGCGCCGCATCAGCGAGATCAACCAGCTCTACGGCGGCGAGGCGTTGCGCCGGGTACAGCGGCGCGAGGCGCGCTTCTTCAACTCGTGCATGATGGCCACCGCGCTCGGCGCGGCGGTGTCCGATGCATTGGACGATGGTCGCGTGGTGTCCGGCGTCGGCGGCCAGTACAACTTCGTGTCCATGGCGCACGCGCTGGACGACGCGCGCAGCGTACTGATGTTCCGCGCCGTCCGCAGCGATGCCGGCGCAACGCAGTCGAACGTGCGCTGGAACTACGGCCACACCACCATCCCGCGGCACCTGCGCGACCTCTACGTCAACGAGTACGGCATCGCCGACCTGCGCGGCCTGACCGACGAGGACTGCATCGCGGCGATGGTCGGGATCGCCGACGTGCAGGCCCAACCCGCGTTGCTGGAGACGGCGAAGGCCAACGGCAAGCTGGCCGCCGACTTCGCAGCATCCACGCACTGGCAACGCAACCAGGCTGCGCGCGTGCGCGACGCGCTGGCGCCGTTCCGCCGCGACGGCACCCTGCCCGACTATCCGCTGGGCAGCGATTTCACCGAGGTCGAGCAGCGCCTGCTGCGCGCCCTGTCCTGGCTGCAGCAGCACACCGCCAGCACCGGCGCCAAGCTGAAGACGGTGGCCAGCGCGGTGCTGGCGCGTGCCGCGGCGGATGCCGCCTGCATGCAGCGCATGGGGCTGGACGCACCGCACAGCCTCGGCGAACGGCTGGAAGCGACGTTGCTGGCATTCGCCCTGCAGCGCACGCGCACGCCGCAGTGACGCACGCGCAGCAACGGCAGGGAGCCACCCGGCGACGCAGGGTTTACGTGTAGAAGCGGCTCGACGTGCCCTGGGCCATCAGCCGCAACGCAAGCGATCGGGAATGCCCGTCGCGGCTGAGCCGCTCTCGCAAGAAAGAGAACGCTTCGCGCTGAGTTGCGGTTAAAGCGCGTCGTCCACCCGCCACGACAACGTGACGACGGTCATGCATGCATCGGACACCGCGCACGGTCGTGGCACGCCGTCGGCCATGACACGATTTGGCAACACCCGCGTCAACTGCACTCGGGATGCTGTCGAGATATCGTTACCAAGCGTGGCCACGATGTTCCCCCAACGTTCTGTCCCGATGTCGTCGAAACGCCGCAGCGCGCCAGCTGCGCTGCGTGCCTTGTTGGTGGTGTTGGCGCTGTTGCCATCTGCGCTGTACGCCGCCCCCAGACTCAACGACCTGCAGTACATCGGCAGCCACAACAGCTACCACGCCGGCTTCGCGCCCAGCGAAGCGGCGCTGTGGAAACGCCTGGACCCGGCGACGTTCGCGGCGCTGGACTACCGGCATCCGCCGTTGACGCAGCAACTGGACGACGGCGTGCGCCAGATCGAACTGGACATCTACGCCGACGCCAAGGGCGGGCGCTACGCACATCCGGCAATGATCGACCAGCTCGCCAAGGCCGGGCTGCCGCCGGCGCCGCCGATCGCCGCGCCGAGCGTGATGCAGCGACCGGGCTTCAAGGTCATGCACATCCAGGACCTCGACCAGCGCAGCACCTGCCAGCCGCTGCTGGCCTGCCTGCGCGAGGTGCGGGCGTGGTCGCAACGGCACCCCGGGCATCTGCCGATCTTCATCCTGCTGGAAACCAAGCAATCGACCGTGCCGGCGGCCTTCCCCACGGTGCAGCCGGAGCCGTTCGACGGCAAGGCGCTGGATGCGCTGGACGCCGAACTGCGCTCGGTGTTCGCCGCGAACGAATACATCAGCCCCGACCAGGTACGCGGCAGCGCGGCCACGCTCAACGCTGCCGTTCTCGCGCAGGGCTGGCCGGCGCTCTCCGCGGCGCGCGGCAAGGTGGTGTTCCTGCTCGACCAGCGTGCGGTCGGCCCGGCCTATCTCGCCGGCCATCCATCCTTGCGCGGCCGCGTGTGTTTCACCAACGCCGATCCCGGCGCCGACGACGCCGCCTTCGTCGAGCGCAACGACGGCAGCGCCGACGAGATCGCGACGCTGGTGAAGGCCGGCTACCTGGTGCGCACCCGCACCGACGCCGACCTCAAGGAAGCCCTGCGCAACGACACCGCGCGGCGCGACGCCATGCTCGCCAGCGGCGCGCAACTGCTCAGCACCGACTTTCCCGATCACGCGCCGGCCGCCTCCGGCTACGTGGTGCGCTTTCCCGGCGACGCCGTCGCCCGCTGCAATCCGCAGCGTCCGCAGGCCGACTGCCACGGCCTCGACCTGCACCACTGAATGCCATTGGCCGCGCGACGTCGCGGCCACGCCCCACACGTACGCAATGGAAGGCCTGGGCGATCCGCGCGCCGGCATCGGCGTGTCCGGACTTCGGATCGCAACCGCTGTTTCCCCCAACGAGCCGCCCCCATGCTCCCGATCCATCGCCCCCGTCCCCTGTGCTGTGCCATCGCCCTCGCGCTTGCGCTCTCGCCGGCCGCCCACGCCAGCGACGCCAACGACCCCGCGGACGCCAGCGCGCGCACCACCACCCTGGATTCGGTGAACGTGCAGGCCGCGCAGGCCACCGTCCCCGGTTCGCTGGACGAACAGCGCCTGTCCAACGGCGTCAACAGCGTGATGAGCAAGCAGCAGATCGACGCGATCCCCTCCGCCGGCATCGCCGACGTGGTCGCGCACCTGCCCGGGCTGTCGGCCTACAGCGACATGCGCCTGGGCCAGGCCACCACCGGCGAGAACGCCTATGTCAGCATCCGCGGCCTGGATGCCAGCTACAACAGCTACAGCCTCAACGGCTTTGGCATGCCCGAGACCGATTCGTCCACGCGTGCGATCTCGCTGAACATGCTGGCGCCGTTCGGTATCCAGTCGGTCAAGGTCTCCAAGTCGCCGACCCCGGACCTGCCGGGCGACGCGATCGGCGGCGCGATCGACATGCGCACACCCAGCGCGTTCGACTTCGACGGCGACTTCTACGGCAAGACCACCACGCAAGGCCAGTTCAACGCGCTCGCTTCCGACCTCGGCGGCAAGCACACCGGTGGCACGGTGCAACAGGAGCTGGCCTGGAAGTTCGGCGACGACCACGCGTTCGGCGTCTATGCCTCGGCCTACTACGGCAAGAACAACAACATGGCGCAGGCGCCGGCGCCCAACAGCGCGTACTTCCCGGCGGATCCGGCGCAGGCCAAGGCAGTGGATCTGCGCGATGTCGGCCCGCTGCTCAGCGCCCGCTACAAGTACAGCGTCTACACCAGCCAGATCGAGCGCTACGGCGGCAATCTCGCCTTCGACTGGCAGGGCGACCACACCTCCCTCTTCGCGCGCGCCATCTACGGCAGCTACAACGTCACCGGCCAGCAGGACCAGTCCAGCGCACGCCTGGAAACCGTCAACAACCAGCCGACCGCGGTGCGCGGCGGCTACTTCAACACCCACGACATCAAGGAAACCATGGCCACCCTGCAGTTGGGCGGGCAGACCACGCTAGACCGCCTGCGCTTCGATTACGGCAGCTCCTTCGGACGCGGCACCCGCAGCCGCCCGGACTACGTCGCCGCGAGCCTGTACGGTTTCACCCCGGGCAGCTTCGCGTTCGACCTGAGCGACCCGACCTATCCGAGCATCGGCCCGAGCTCGCCGGCCCTGAAGAATTTCTTCTACAGCCTGGATTCGGCGCTGTTCTGGAAGACCCAGGGCCACGATGCCGGCAGCCACGACAACCGCGCCAGTGCGCATGCCGACATCAGCTACCGCGTGGACGGCGACGTGCTCGACGAGGTCAAGACCGGCCTGTCGCTCGATCACGCCGACCGCGGCTCCTACGATCACCCGTTCTTCCACAACGACGGCAACTTCGTCTACAACGGCCCGTATTTCGGCGGCCCCAACTACGTGTTCCCCAACGCCGGCGGCCCGCCGCTGAGCGCCCTGCCCGGCCGCCTCACCTATGCGGCGTTCGATGGCCACTATGCCGGCCCGTTCAAGATCCTCGACCGCGACTGGGTGCGCGCGCAGGCGGTGCCGTACAAGTACGTCAACGATCCCAACGGGGCTGGCGTCTACACCGCCAACGACTACAACGCCAACACCACCTCCAGTACCGAGGCGATCTATGCCGGCTACGCGATGGCGACGCTGCATGTCGGCGCGGTGACCCTCCTGCCGGGCGTGCGCTACGAACTGACCCGCTACTCCGCCGATGCCTGGCAATCGAACGGCGACGGCATCAACGGCCGTTTCGTCGGCAGCGGCCGCACCTATGGCGAAGTATTACCGGGCATCAGCCTCAACTACCGCCCGGACGAGCTGACCGTCTACCGCGCCTCGCTGCGGCGCAGCTTCAGCCGCCCGGCGTTCGGGCTGATCTCCGGCGAGACCGTGTACACGGTCGACCCCACCCAGAAGGTCATCGGCATCTCCAAACCCAATCCCGACCTGCAGCCGAGCAAGGCCGACAACGCCGACCTGTCCGCGGAGTTCTACGACCGCAACGGCGGCGTGCTCAGCGCCTCGACCTACTACAAGCGCATCACCGGCTTCATCTACACCTCGCAGTCGGCGACCAGCAACGACAACACGCTCGGCGGCCTGGTCCCGACCGGTACCACCTTCGAGGACGGCGTGCCGGTGACCATGCCGCAGAACGGCGGCACCGCGACGCTGTACGGCGTGGAACTGGCCGGCAGCAAGCGCCTGCAGGATCTGCCTGGGTTCTGGAGCAACTTCGGCGTTGCCGCCAACCTGACCCTGCAACACAGTTCCGCCGACAGCAAGCGCGCCGACCAGCCCGAAAAGACCTGGCTGCCGCGTGCGCCCGAGCGCATCTACAACCTGGACCTGTTCTACGACGACAGCCGCCTGCGCGCCGACCTGAGCTACAACTACACCGGCCTGCAACTGCTCGGCCTGACCAGCGACCGGCTCAACTACTACCTGCAGCCGGTCAAGTCGCTGGACTTCACCGCCACCTACCACCTGCCGCACGGCATCGACCTCGGCATCGCTGCGAAGAACCTGCTGAATTCGGCCACGTTCTACGAGACACAGGGCAAGTCCACCCGCTACATGGCCTACGACCCCGGTGCCGACGGCGCCTACGTGGAAACCGGGCGCGTGTACATGCTCACGCTGAGCTATACCTACTGACGCTGCCCTGCCTCCGCCGCTGCGGCGAGTGCCTTGCGTGCAGACAGCACGCAAGGCATTGGGCAGGATGCACCAGCGCCGCGCCCCGCCGTCAGAAGCCACTCCTGGCGCCGAAGCATCGAGGGGTGCGGCAATCCTCCGCAAGCTGCATCGCGCTTCCTCGGGCTGAAGGCCCGGGCATCTAGGGACATTTCCCGATCCCGCACATATCGGCACGCAGCGACAGTGGCTGCGCGACGACCATGTCTGCATGGCGCGCAAGCCGACCATCCATCCCATTGCGACCAAGGATTCCCTTCGATGAACATGCGCCCATCGCTCCGCGCTCTTCTGCTCGTGCTGTCGACACTCCTGCCCTTTGCTGCGCTGGCCGCTCCGCCCGCCACCGTCGCCAGTTGCGCGGGCATCGCCGCCGCCTATCCGACGGACCTCGGTCCGCGTTGCAACAGCAACTACGCGAAGATCAATCACCAGCCGCAAGACGCCGCACAGCGCCTGCAGACCTACTATGCGCGCGTTGAAGTGCTGAAGATCTTCAGGAAAGCCCTGCTGTGCAATGGCCTGTATGGCGCCAAGGCTTCGGAACAGCAGCGTTTCGGCAGCGGCGAAGACGGCCATCTGCAGGCACTGGCCAATCTCTACCAGAACATGCAGAACGACCCGAACCGCCCCGCGGCGCTGTATACGGCTGCCGATCTGAAAGACATCAAGATGAACAAGCCGCAATGCAAATGAGGCAACGCATTCGCACCGAACCCCAGGCGCGCTGAGGTCGCTGGCGTCTCCTCGCGGTTCGGCATCGGCCGCCTCCGGGCAGCCGATGTCATTCGCGTGTAAAATTGCGGGTTTTTGACCACTCACATGGCGAAAGCCCCTCCACGGGCGCCCGTCCCGGGCCCGGCCTTCATTCGCCTGCTGGCGCGCCTGAGCGATGCGCCGATGCCCGCGTCCAGCCCCGCGCTGGCCGACCGGCTCGGCCAATGGATCGACTGGAACCGCGCGGTGGCGGTGTCGCGGGCGCTGGACGGCAAACTGCCCGAGCCTGCCGAGGACGCCCCCGAGGCGCCGGAACCGTCGGCCCTGGAGGCCGAATGCGGCCGCGTGCGCGCTGCGCTGGAAGAGAGCATCGCGCTGGACATCGCCAAGGAGACCGGCAAGCCCGTGGGCAAGCGCCAGCACGACCCCGACGCACCGATCGACTACGCGCCGTTCCGCCAGCGCTACCAGGCACTGCAGCGCGCGATGCTGACCGCCAGCGGGCGACTGCGCGGCCTGCTGCGCGATGCCCTGGTTCCGCTCTCGCCGGACATGGCGCGGCTGGCCGAGGTCGATGCGGTGATGGAACTGACCCTCAGCCCGCGCGAGCAGACCCTGCTGGCGACGGTGCCCAACCTGCTGGAAGCGCATTTCCAGCGCCTGCGCGCCGCCGCCGCGCCCGCCCCCGATCCATCCCTGACCGACGTTCCGCCGGCGCCTGCCGACACGGCCTGGCTGGACCTGTTCCGGCAGGACCTGCACAGCGTCCTGCGCGCCGAACTGGACGTCCGTTTCCATCCCATCGAAGCGCTGCTCGCCGCGCTTCGCAGCCGTTGATGCGATCCTCATGCCCAAGACCCTGCTCCATTCCGTCCTGTTCCTCGCCGGCCTTGCCGTGGTCTGCTGGATCGGCGTCGGCTATCTCGGCTCCAACCCGCTGGGCGCAAGCTTTGCCGCGCTGATCGGCCTGTGCTACCTGGCCGGCATCGCCGAGCTGTACCGCTATCGCCAGGCCACGGCGACCCTGCACACCGCGCTGAGCGACGCAGAGGCCGCGCGCAGCGATCTGGGCAGCTGGCTGCAACGGCTGCACCCGAGCCTGCGCAACGCGGTGCGCCTGCGCATCGAAGGCGAACGCGCGGCCCTGCCGGTGCCGGCGCTGACCCCGTACCTGGTCGGCCTGCTGGTGCTGCTGGGCATGCTCGGCACCTTCCTGGGCATGATGGCGACGTTGCGCGGTACCGGCCTGGCACTGGACAGCGCCACCGATCTGAGTGCCATCCGCGCCTCGCTGGCGGCGCCGCTGAAGGGCCTGGGCTTCGCCTTCGGCACCTCCATCGCCGGCGTCGCCGCCTCGGCGATGCTCGGCCTGCTCGCCGCGCTGTGCCGGCGCGAGCGCCTGCAGGCGGTGCAGCACCTGGACCTGCACGCCGCGACCGCGCTGCGCACGCATTCGCTGGCCTACCAGCGCAACGAGGCCTTCAAGCTGCTGCAGACCCAGGCCACGCTGATGCCCGGCCTGATCGAGCGCATGCAGGCGATGATGGCGGCGCTGGAACAGCACAGCGCGGTCAGCGGCGAACGCCTGGCCAGCAGCCAGGACGCGTTCCACAGCCGCACCGAGGCCGCCTACACGCGCCTGGCCGGGGCGGTCGAACACGCCCTTCAGGCCGGTGTGGCCGCGCACGCGCGGGCGTTCGGCGACGCGCTGGAACCGGTGGTGCAACGCACGCTGGACGGCGTGGCGCGCGAGACCGCCGCGCTGCAGGACACCGTCGGCCAGGCGGTGCAGCTGCAACTGGACGGCCTGGCCAGCGGCTTCGCCCAGGCCGCCGAGCAGGCCACGCAGCGCTGGGACAGCGCGCTGGCCGAGCAGCAACGCGTCAACGGCGCGCTGCTGCAGGAACTGGGCAGCGCGCTGCAACGCGCCGGCGACGGCCTGGAACAGCGCGCCACCAGCCTGGTGGAGGCGACCGCAGCACGCCTGCAGGCCGCCAGCGACGACGCCAGGCAGGCCTGGAGCGAGGCGATGGCGCAGCAACGCGAGGCGAACGACGGCCTCGCTGCGCGCCATGCGCAGGCACTGGACACGGTGGCCAGCCGCCTGGATGCCACCGCCGAAGCCGCACAGCAGAGCTTGAACACGGCGCTGGAACAGCAGCGCGAGGCCAACGCGGCCCTGGTCGCACGCAACGCGCAGGCACTGGACACCGTGGCGACGCGCCTGGACGCCACCGCCGAGGCCGCACAGCAGGGCTGGGACGCTGCGCTGGCACAGCAGCGCGCGATCAACGACACCCTCGCCACGCACAACACGCAGGCGCTGGAGGCCGTGGCGACCCGCCTGGACGCCACCGTCGAGGCCGTGCAACAGGCGTGGAGCGCGGCGCTGGCGCAGCAACGCGAGGTCAACGAGGCCCTGGCCGCGCGCAACGCGCAGGCCCTGGACACCGCCGCGGCCAGCCTGGAACAGCGTGCCGCCGCCCTCGCCGAGACGCTGCAGCAGGCCCATGCCGACCTGCAGGAGGCGCTGGAAGCGCGCGACCAGGCGCGTCTGCATGCCTGGACCGACAGCTTCGCCAGCATGGCCGCGACCCTCGGCGGACAGTGGGAGCACCATGGCGAGCGCATCGCGCAGCGCCAGCAGGAGATCTGCAGCACGCTGCAGGAGACCGCCGCGGCCATGTCGGAACAGAGCCAGGCGCAGGCGCGCGACACCATCGCCGAGATCGAACGGCTGGTGCAGGTGGCCTCGGAAGCGCCGAAGGCCGCGGCCGACGTGGTCGCGGAACTGCGCCAGAAGCTCTCCGACAGCATGGTCCGCGACACGGCCATGCTCGACGAGCGCAATCGCCTGCTGGCCACGCTGCAGACCCTGCTGGAGGCGGTCAACCACGCGTCCACCGAACAGCGCAGCGCGGTGGACGCCCTGGTCGCGACCTCGGCCGATCTGCTCGAGCGCGTCGGCAGCCGCTTCACCGACCAGATCGACGCCCAGACCGGCAAGCTCGACGACGCCGCCGCGCAGGTCGTCGCCGGCGCCACCGAAGTGGCCAGCCTGGGCGACGCGTTCTCCGGCGCGGTGCAGGCCTTCGGCGAATCCAACGCCGCGCTGCTGGAACGCCTGCAGGGCATCGAGCAGGCGCTGGACAAGTCGCTGGCGCGCAGCGACGAGCAACTGGCCTACTACGTGGCGCAGGCGCGTGAGGTGATCGACCTGAGCATGCTCTCGCAGCAGCAGATCACCGAGGAGCTGCGCCAGCTCGCCGCGCGCCAGGCGCCCGACCAGGCCGACGCAGCATGAGCGACGAACTGGAACTGGAGGCCGACAACGGCGCCCCGGTCTGGGCGGTGTTCGGCGACCTGATGTCGGTACTGCTCGGCGCCTTCGTGCTGATCCTGATCGGCGTGATCGGCGTGCAACTGCAGCTGTCGAACAAGCTGGATGCGGAGATGCGCCAGCGCCAGCTTGAAGCGCAGCAGCGCAAGACCCTGGAACAGGCGCTGGCGGCACCGCTGGCAGCCGGCCGGGTGACCCTGGTCGACGGCCGCATCGGTATCCGCGGCAACGTGCTGTTCGCGCTGAACTCCGACCAGTTGCAGCCGGAAGGCCGCGACCTGCTGAAGAGCCTGGCCGCGCCACTGGCCGGCTACCTCAAGGCGCGCGACGAGATCCTGATGGTCAGCGGTTTCACCGACGACCGCCAGGTGCGCGAGAGCAACCGCCAGTTCGCCGACAACTGGGAACTGTCGGCCGAGCGCGCATTGACCGTGACCCGCGCCCTGATCGAGGCCGGCGTACCGGCCGATGCGGTCTTCGCCGCCGCCTTCGGCGCGCAGCAACCGGTGGCGCCGAACAGCGACGAGGCCGGACGCGCCAGCAACCGCCGCGTTGAGATGGCGCCGCTGCCGCGCATGCGCAAGAGCGCCGCGTCACCGCATGGGCACTGATCCGACTCCCGCCGCCGATCGCCTCGCCGCCTGGCGCGCCCAGCACGCCGAGCGGCTCGACCCGTTGCGCTTCCGCTTCCTCGAAGCGCTGGCGCGCCGCACCGAGGCGCAGCAGGGCAAGGCGCGCGAACTGCTGGAGCAGAAGCTGTCCGCCCTGCTCGACGCCTACGCCGCGGCACTGGCCGCGGCACCGCAAGGTGCTGGCGATGCCGAGGCCGACGCCGCGGTGCGCGCGATGCAACCCGGCCCGCTCGGTGCCTTGCTGGCGCAGTCCCGCGCCGCAACTGCGGCGGCCACCGCCCGCAGCGGCCAGGACACCGACGTCGGCGCCCATGTGGATACCGACACCGAGACGTCCAAGGCGACCGGCGCAATCGATGCAGACGCCGCTGCACCGTCGCACTCGCCGGCAGCAAGCGCCGCAGCGCGCCTTGCCGCACCACAGTTGCCCGCCGTCGAAGACGCGCGCCGGCTGTGGACAGAACTGCGCAGCCGCAGCCAATTGCGGCAGTCGCTGCAACCGGCACCCACCGACGCCGGCCCGCTCAACTCCGGCGTGCTGGTGCATCGTGCACTGGCGCTGATGCGCACGCTCTCGCCCGGCTACCTGCAGCACTTCCTGTCCTACGTCGATGCACTGTCCTGGCTGCAGCAGCTGCACGACGGCGGCGCACTGGCAAAGTCGCAGCAACCCGGCAGCGCCGCCGGCAAACCGACGACACCGCGCAGCAAGCCGCGCAAGCGCGGTTGATCGCATCACCGGTGCATATCGCGCCGATTGCGTTGCCGTAGGAGCGGCTCTTGTCCCCTTTTTCGGGATCAGCCGCGACAGGCGTTGCTGGGAATCGCGGTCGCGGCTGAAGCCGCTCCTACGAGATGCGCGTTCCCTCCTGCGGCACACACCATCCAGGCAAGAAAAAGGCCGGCATGCGCCGGCCTTTTTCGTCACCTGTCGTGGAACCGGCTTACAGCGCCTTCGCCGCCGCCACCACGTGCTCGGCGGTGATCTGGAAGTGCTTGTACAGCACGTTCGCCGGCGCCGAGGCGCCGAAGCTGTCGATGCCGACCACGGCGCCGTCCAGGCCCACGTAGGCGCGCCAGAACGCGGTGACACCGGCTTCCACCGCCACGCGCTTGCGCACCGCCGACGGCAGCACCGACTCGCGGTAGGCGGCATCCTGGCGATCGAACACGTCGGTGCAGGGCATCGACACCACGCGGGTCTTCAGGCCCGCGGCATCCAGCGCCTGCTTGGCTTCCACCGCCAGGCCCACCTCCGAACCGGTGCCGATCAGGATCACGTCGGGCGCGCCGCCCTCGGCGTCGGCCAGCACGTAACCGCCGCGCTCGATCAGCTTGATCTGCGCCTCGGTGCGAGCCTGGAACGGCAGGTTCTGGCGGCTGAATACCAGGCAGCTCGGGCCGTCCTTGCGGGTGATCGCGGCCTTCCAGCTCACCGCCGACTCCACCGTGTCGCAGGGGCGCCACACGTCGTTGTTGGGGATGTAGCGCAGCGACGCCAGGTGCTCCACCGGCTGATGGGTCGGGCCGTCCTCGCCCAGGCCGATCGAGTCGTGGGTGTAGACGTGGATCGCATGCGCCGGGATCAGCGCGCTCATGCGCACGCCATTGCGCGCGTAGTCGCTGAACACCAGGAAGGTGGCGTCGAACGGAATGAAGCCCCCATGCAGCGCCAGGCCGTTGGCGATGGCGGTCATGCCGAACTCGCGCACGCCGTAGTACACGTAGTTGGCGTTCGGATCGTCCGTGGCGACCGACTTGCTGGCCTTCCACAGGGTCAGGTTGGAATGCGCCAGGTCGGCCGAACCGCCGACCAGTTCCGGCAGCAGCGGCGCGAACGCCTCGATCGCCATCTGCGAGGCCTTGCGCGAAGCGATGGTCTGGCCTTCGGCGGCTTGCTTGGCGATGTAGGCGTCGGCCTGGGCGAGGAAGTCTTCCGGCAGCTCGCCATGCGAGCGGCGGGTCAGTTCCGCGGCTTCGGCCGGGTACTGCTTGGCGTACTTGTCGAAGGCCAACTCCCACTCGGCCTGGCGCAACGTGCCGGCACCGCCGGCGCGCCAGCCGTCGTAGATTTCCTGCGGGATCTCGAACGGCGCATACGGCCAGTTCAGCGCCTTGCGCGCGCCTTCCAGTTCTTCCTTGCCAAGCGCGGCGCCGTGCGAGGATTCCTTGCCGGCCTTGGTCGGCGCACCGAAGCCGATCGTGGTGCGACAGCACAGCAGGGTCGGCTTCTCGCTCTCGGCGATCGCCGCCTCGATCGCGGCCTTGACCGCATCGGCATCCTGGCCGTCGACATCACGGATCACATGCCAGCCGTAGGCCTCGAACCGCGCCGGGGTGTCGTCGCTGAACCAGCCGGCGGTGTTGCCGTCGATGGAGATATGGTTGTTGTCCCAGAACGCGACCAGCTTGCCCAGCCCCCAGGTGCCGGCCAGCGAGGCGGCCTCGTGGGAGACGCCTTCCATCATGCAGCCGTCGCCCATGAACACCCAGGTGCGGTGGTCGACGATCTGGTGCTCGGGGCGGTTGTAGCGCTGCGCCAGCAACTTCTCGGCCAGCGCGAAACCGACTGCGTTGGCGAAGCCCTGGCCGAGCGGACCGGTGGTGGTCTCCACCCCGGGGGTCTCGCTGCGCTCCGGGTGGCCGGCAGTCTTGCTGTGCAACTGGCGGAAGCGCTTGAGCTCCTCGATCGGCAGGTCGTAGCCGGACAGGTGCAGCAGCGCGTACTGCAGCATCGAGCCATGGCCGTTGGACAGCACGAAGCGGTCGCGGTTGAACCAGTGCGGATTGTTCGGGTTGTGGCTGAGGAAGTCGTTCCACAGCACTTCGGCGATGTCGGCCATGCCCATCGGCATGCCGGGATGGCCGGAATTGGCGGCCTCGACCGCATCGGCGGCAAGGAAACGGATCGCATTGGCGAGTTCGCGGCGGGTAGGCGTCGTCATGAGGGATCTGTCGGAAGCGGGCGCGTGGCGTCGGGCCCACTATTGTCCCACAGGCGGGGATTGGGGATTGGGGATTCGTAGCGTCACCGGCTGGACGCCTGAGACGACGTAGGAGCGGCTTCAGCCGCGATAGGCGTTCACCGGTAGGCCCATCGCGGCTGAAGCCGCTCCCACGCGTGGCCGGTCAGGCCGCGACGCTGCCGCCTTCACCAATCCCCAAATCCCGACTCCCTAATCCCCGCCATCCTCGCCCTTGGCCACCAGCGTGGTCAGCGCCAGGTCGCCGGTCACGTTCAGCGCGGTGCGGCACATGTCCAGGAAATGGTTGACGCCGAGGATCATGCCGATGCCGACCGGGTCCACGCCGACCATCGCGCAGATCAGCGCCACCACCGGCAGCGAGCCGGACGGGACGCCGGCGGTGCCGATGCCGCCGAGGATGCACACCAGCATCACCATGCACTGCTGCGCGATGCTCAGCTCCACGCCGAAGAACTGCGCCAGGAAGATCACCGTCACGCCCTCGAACAGCGCGGTACCGTTCTGGTTGGCGGTGGCGCCGACGGTGAGCACGAAGCGCGAGACCTTGTGCGGCAGCCCCATCTGATCGGCCACGCGCAGCGCGGTCGGCAGAGTGGCGTTGCTGGACGCGGTGGAGAACGCCATCACCGTCGCCTCGCGGGTGGCGCGGAAGAACCACAGCGGCGAGCGCCCAGCCAGGCGCACCGCCACGCCGTAGCTCACCACCATGTGCAGGCCCAGCGCCAGCACCACCACGCCCACGTAGGCGCCCAGCCGCACCAGCAGCTCGAAGCCGAACAGCGCCGCCAGGTTGAACATGAAACAGGCGACCGCATACGGCGCCAGGCGGATCACCAGCCCGATCAGGGTCATCGAGATCTCGAACACACCCTCGATGCCGCGCCGCAGCGTCGCCACCTTGGCGTCTTCGCTGAGCACCATGCCCACGCCGAACATCACCGCGAAGAACATCAGCGACAGGATCGCGCCGTTGCTGGACGCGGCTTCGATCACGTTGTCAGGCACGATCGACAGCAGCATGTCCATGCCATGCGGCTGATGCCTGCTCTGGTCGACGATCTGCGCGGTACGCTCCACGTTCTGCTGCAGCAGTTGCTGCGCCAGCTCGCGATCCACGCCGATGCCCGGCTTGAGCACGTTGACCAGGACCAGACCCAGCAGCACCGCCACGCCGGACAGCACCACCGTGTAGCCCAGCGTCTTCCAGCCGATCCGGCCGAGCGCGCGGATGTCGCCCATCTCGGAAATGCCCATCACCAGCGCCGAGAACAGCAGCGGCACGATCAGCATGAAGATCAGGTTGAGGAACAGCTTGGAGAACGGCGTGGTCAGGTACTTGGTCAGCGCCTGCACCCAGGCCGCATCGCCGCCCGCGCTCATGTGTACCGCCAGGCCCAGCACCAGTCCGAGGACGAAGCCGATCGCCATTTTCCAGTGCAACGGCATGCCGGTTTCGGCCTTCACGGGGGTGTCGGTCATGAGTACGCCTTGCGAAAAGGAGCACTCAGCTTAACAAACCATGAGCAGACATCGACCATCACCCGATGACACAGGCCGCGCGATGCGCGCATCGGCTTGCAGCGTCTCACCTGCAATGTCGGATAGCACCACCCAAGACTGGCGAGCCACGATCCCGCGATCGCAAGATCGAGCCTGGCTGCACGCCCCCGCTCAAGCCTTGCGCGTCGGGTACAACGGCGGCAGATCGTCTTCCGCCGCGCCGCGCGTGGCGACGCGCCAGCGGGGCCCCGACGCGAACGCCGCACGCAACGCGGCGCGCGCACCGGTCACATCGCCGCCACCGCCCCAGCGTGCGTGCTGCATGCGCAGCACCGCGTCGCGCTGCGCCGGGTCGTCCAGACGCTGCACCACCGTATCCAGGTCGGCGACGCCGGCCTGCGCGCACAGGATCGCGGCGACCTCGTCCAGACCGCCGCTGTCCAGCGCTTTGCGCAATTCCGGCAATGCGGCGCGCGCAGTCGCGGGCGCCGATGCCGCAGCCGGCGCAGCGTTGGGCACCGAGCCCGGCAGCGCTGCAACGCCGCGCGCACGGCGCACACGGCGCCAGGCCCAGACCAGGGTCGCCAGCCACAGCACCGCAAAGCCCGCGGCCAGCGCCATCCACAGCGGCGACGAGGCGAGCCATCCCCGCAGGGTATGCGTCGGCGCCACCGCGTTGTCGGCGGGGACCGCGCTCAGCGTCGGCGCCGCGGGGGTGACCGGGGCGGGGGCCGGCGCAGGCACGCCTTGTCCGGGCTGCACCTGCAGGGTCAGATCCGGCAGGCTGGCCTCGCGCGCGGCGCCAGCGCCCACGTCCCACCACGGCATGCGCAGGCCGCGCACCAGCAATGGGCCCGCCGCCTGCGGCACGATCGAGTAGCGACGGCTGACGGTCACCTGCGGCCCGCCGTCGACGAAGCGTTCCTGCACCTGCGGCGGCTCGGCGAACACCTGCGCGCCATCGACACTGGGCGTGGGCAGTTCGGGGAACTGCGCCTGGGTCGCGCCACGTGCCGTGGCCTCGACCACGATGTCGGCAGCCTCGCCGGCCTTTGCACGCTGCGGCGTGGCGGTGTAGCGCAGGCGCAGTTCGTGCAGCGGCAGCCACGGCTGCGGCGCATTGGCCGGCTGCGCGCGCACCTGCAGGGTCTGCGCGGTGCCGCGCGCATTGAGTTCGCCGCCGCGGCCGAAGTAGTCGTCGAAAAAGCCGGTGGGGCCGCGGCCGCTGAAACGCGCGCCCGGCAACAGCAGCGAGCCGCTGCGCTCGGGCACCAGCAGGTAGTGCCGCTCGACCACCGTGTACATGCGCCCGTCGATCTGACGGCGGTTCTGGATGTCGTCGCCGACGCGCTGCAGCGACGCGCCAGCCGGCGCGTCCAGGTCGAGCTCGCCCGAGCTCAGCGGCACACCGAGATACAGCCGCACCACCACGCCCACGCTCTGCTGCACGTAGGGCCGCGCATCGTCGACGACGGTCTGCACGAATACGTCGGCATTGCCCACCTGCGCCGGCACATCGGCATTGGCGGTGGCCGGCACCGCGGCACTGGCCGCGGCCACCTCCAGCCGCAAGGGCGCGGTGCGTTCGTTGCCGACCTGCAGTGACGGAATCTCCAGCGTGCCGGTGCTGCGCGGCGTCAGCATCACGCCGAACAAGGACTTCGACGAGACCGCGCCGTTGACGATCTGCATCTGCCGGCTCTTGACCTCGTTGCTGAGCGCGAAATCCGCGCGCAGGGGCGTGTAGTCCGGCGTGGCCGCCGCCTGGTCGGTCTCGATGTTGAGGGTCACGCCCTCGCCGGCGCCGACGTTGTCGCGATCCAGCCACGCGCGCGTGGCGGCCGCCGCCGGCAACGCCGGCAGCAGCGCGGCCAACACCATCAGCACCGCGCAGACGCGTGCCCCCTGGCCGAGTCGCTTGAAGTGGATCATGGTTCTTGTTCCCGCTGCCTGCGTTCGTGTTCCAGCCTGAATTTTGCGCGCAGCAGATTGCCCGGATCGTCCGGCACCCGCCGTAGCCACGCCTCGACCGCTTGACGCTGCTCGCGCTGCTGCGGCGTCTCGTTCGCGGCGGCAGCGGCACGCTCGGCGGCCTGTTTGTCGGCGCCGCCCTGCTGTGCCATCGCCTGCTGCATCTGCTGGCGCTGCGCCGCATCGGCCTGCTGTTGCGCCTGCGCATCGCCCGGCTTCGGCGGCGCCTGCCGCGCGTCCTTGGCGCCATCGCGTCCCTGCTGGCCGTCGCGCTGCTGACCGTTTTGCTGCTGGTTCTTCTGCTGCGGGTTCTGCTGAGCGCCGTTCTGCTGCTGACCCGCCTGCTGTTGACCCGCCTGCTGTTGACCGTTTCGCTGTTGATCGTTCTGTTGCTGGCCGTTCTGCGACTGCCCGCTCTTCTGCTGCTGGCCGTCCTTGCCCTGCTGGCCGGACTTGGAGTCCTGCGACGACTGGCGCTTGCGCGCGGCCTCCACCGCGGCGCGGTTGGCGATCGCATCGGCCATCTGCGGATGCAGTTTCAGCGCCTTGTCGTAGGCGTCGATCGCCTCGTCGTAACGGCCCTGCCGCGCCAGCGCATTGCCAAGATTGTACCAGCCGGCATCGCTGTCGGTGCCTTCGAACTGCTGTTGCGCGGCGGCGAAATCGCCCTTGCGGTAGGCCTGCACGCCTGCGTCCAGCCGTTGCTGGCGGACCTGGTCGGCACGTTCCCACCACCCGCCTGCGACAGGACCGGGTGCCGGCGTCTGTGCCGGTGCCGGTGCCGGTGCAGGCGCTGGCACCTGAGCCTGCGCATGCACCGGTAGCGGCATCGCCAGCGGCGCCAACACCAGCAGCAGCACTGCGGCGCCACCGCGACGACGGAACGCGAGCAAGGCCAGCAGCATCAGCGGCGGCAGCAGCCAATAGCCTTGATCGAGCCACACGCGGCCATGGCTTTCGTCGGCCGCCGTGGCGTCCGCTTCCTGCGGCCGCAGCACGCCCAGCGCGCGCAGATCCGTATCGTCTGGCGTCAACGCCGCGTAGCGGCCCGCGCCCGCTTCCGCCAGCGCACGCAGCGCGCCCGCATCCAGCTGTGCGTGCGACAGCCGGCCCTGGTCGTCGCGGTAGGCGGCGCCCTGCGCCGTGCCCAACCCCAGCGCGGACACGTGATAGCCCTGCTTGGCCGCGCGCGACGCGGCCTGCTGCGCCTTCGCATCGGCCTGGTCGCTGAGCACCAGGATGTCGCCGCGGGAGAAGCCGGCCTGGCGCAGCAGTTGCGCCGCCCAATCGATCGCCAGGTCGGTGCGCTGCCCCGCCACCGGCATCACCTGCGGCGACAGCGCGTCGAGGAACAGGCCCACGTTCGCCGCATCGTCGGTCAGCGGCGCCACCGTGTACGGCTCGCCGGCATACGCGAGCAAGGCCACTTCGCCGCCGGCGCGCTCGTGCAGCAGCCGCGCCAGCTTGGCCCGCGCCTGCAGCAGCCGCGACGGGGGCAGGTCGCGCGCGTCGATCTGCGCGGACAGGTCCAGTGCGATCACCAACGGCGTGCGCGCCTGCCACAGCGGCTGCTGTTCCTGGCGCCAGCTCGGTCCGGCCAGCGCCAGCACCGCCAGCCCATAGCCCAGCGCGCCCAGCAACAGGCCAGCGCTGCCCTTGGCATCGCCACGCGCCAGCAGATGCGGCAGCAGATGTGGGTCCACCGTGCGCCGCCAGATGTCGCGGCGCCGCCGCCGGCGCCACCAGCTCCAGCCGAGCAACGGCAGCAACAGCAGCGCCCACAGCCACTCGGGGCGCAACAGGTGCAATGCCTGGAGGAACTCCATCACGCGGGTCATTGCCGCCTCCAGGGCCAGATGAAGGACAGCAATGCCAGCGCCAGCGCCGCGGCCAGCGGCCAGGCGTAGCGCTCGATCCTCGGCCGCACCGCCGGACCGGCCGAACGTACCGGCTCGAGCCGGTCCAGTTCGGCATAGATCGAGGCCAGCTCGGCGGTGTCGCGGGCGCGGAAGAAGCGCCCGCCGGTGTCCTGCGCGATCTTGCGCAGCGTGTCCTCGTCGACCTGGTCGTCGCCGCCGCTGCCTGGAATCGGCAGACCGAACAGCGACATGCCACCATCGCCACCGAAGGCGATGGTGTACACGCGCACGTGTTCGGCCTTGGCCAGTTCGGCGGCCTTCAGCGGATCGAGCACGCCGGCGGTGTTGACGCCATCGGTCAGCACGATCAGCACCCGCTCGCCCTGCTGCTGTTCGCGCAGGCGCTTGACCGCCAGCGCGATCGCATCGCCCAGCGCGGTCTCGCGCCCGGCCAGGCCGACCACGCTGTCGCGCAACTGGTCGCGCACCGTGGCCAGATCCGCAGTCAACGGGGTCAGCGCATACGCCTGCTGGCCGAACACCAACAGACCGATGCGGTCGCCATCGCGGCGATCGAGGAAATCGGCCAGCACTGCCTTGGCCGCGGTCAGACGATCGACCACGCGCCCGCCCAGGGTCATGTCGGGCTCGCTCATGCTGCCGGACAGATCCACCGCCAGCATCAGCTGCCGCGCCTGCTGCGGCGGCGCGATGGGTTCGCCCAGTTGCAGCGGCCGCGCCGCCGCCGCGCACAGGCAGAACCAGGCCAGCCAGGCCAGCCACACGCTGGCGCGCCACAGCCCGCCGCGTGCCGGCGCGGCAGCCACGGCCTGCAGACGCTCGCCATAGGGCACGCGCAAGGCCGGCGCATTGCCGCGCCGTGCCGGCAGCAGCAGATTGGCCAGCAGGGGCAGCGGCATCGCCAGCCACATCCACGGCCAGGCGAAGCCGGCCAGCAGGTCGCTGAGGCTCTGCCACGACGACAACAGGCTCATCGCCGTCCTCCACGCCGCACCGCCATCAACGCCAGGAAGCGGCGCCGTGCCAGCGGCAGCAGCGCCTGCACCTGCGCCGGGTCCACGCTGGGCCGGTAGCCGCCATCGAGCAGCACACGGCCAGGGCCGGTGGAGAAATCCTGACGCTTGTCACCACCGTCCAGGAAGCGCAGCCAGTCCTCGCCCTGCAGCGTCGCAGCGGCTGGATCGCGGCGTTGCGCCGCACGCCGCAACAACTCAGAGACCGCGGCCACCTGCGCCGGCGGTTCGCCCGCACGCGTTGCCGCATCGAACTGACGCTGCCAGCGCTGCTCGCGCCGGCGCCGGCGCATCCATACCAACAGCGCCACGCCGAGCGCCAGCAGCAGCACCGCCGCCAGCATCCACCAGCCCGGTGCGGGCGGCCACCACGCCGGTGCCGGCGGCAGGTGTACATCGCGCAGAGGCAGTTGCTGCGGGCTCATGGCGTCGTGCCCTGCTGCACCGGCAGCAACCACGACTCGCTGGGCGCGTCGCTCAGCAGCACCCGCACCTGCACGCCGCGGCCCGGCAGTTCCGCCGCCAGGGTTTCCAATGGCTGCACGAATTGCGCGCGCCAGCGTTGTTGCGCGGTGCTCGCCAGCAGATCCACCTCCACGCGGCGGCCGCCTGCCCAGAACGGCAGGGCGGCGCGTGGCGGATGCACTTCCAGCGGATCGGCGAGCAGCAGCAACTCCACTTCGTTGTGCAGCGCCAGCCCGGCCCAGCGTGCGGCGGGCACGGCCTGCGCACTGGCCGGATCGGCCAGCACGGTCAGGCGCGATCCCGGGCGCAGCAGCTTGGCCGCGTGATCCAGCGCCATGGTCAGGCCGGCATCGTCCTGCGGCGGCTGCGCATACCAGCGCGCCAGCGCATCGAGCACGCGCAGCACGCCGCGCGGCCCGGCGGCGGGCGGCACCGGCGCTTCGCTGCGGCTGCCGCGCAAGGCGGCAAGGCGATCGCCCTGGCGCTGCGCCGCCCACGCCGCCACCGCCCCGGCACGTGCCGCCTGCACCGATTTGAAGCGCACGCGCGTGCCGAAGTACAGAGATGGCGCGGTGTCGGCGACGATCAGGCTGAGCCGTTCGCGCTCGGCCTGGAACAATTTGGTGTGGGTGCGGCCGCTGCGCGCGGTGAGCCGCCAGTCGATGTGCCGCACGTCGTCGCCGGCCACGTACTCGCGCGACTCGGCGTACTCCATGCCGCGCCCGCGCATCGGCGACGGGGCGGCGCCACTGAGGCCATGGCGGCCTCGGCGCGGCGGCGGCATGCGTGCGACCGCGGCGCGCAGGGCCATCAGCTCGGCCAGGCTGGGACGGATCCCCGCCTCGGCCGGCGCGGCAGCGTGCGGCGTGCCCGGCGCGGTCGGCTGCGGTGCCATCGTCGTTACTCCGCGCGGAGGCGGGCGGCGGGAAACCGCCGTACTTGGCGGCGTACGCTCACGGCGGCGGCACCTTGTCCAGCAGCGCCGCGACCAGACGATCGCCATCCCAGCCTTCGGCGGTCGCTTCGTAGCTGGGCAGCACGCGGTGGCGCAGTACATCGGCGGCGACCGCGCGCACGTCGTCGGGCGTGACGAAATCGCGCCCGGCCAGCCAGGCGCGGGCGCGGGCGCACCGCTCCAATGCGATCGAACCGCGCGGACTCGCGCCCCAGGCGATGCGCCGCGCCAACGCGACGTCGTAGCCGCTGGCATCGCGCGAGGCCAGCACCAGTTCGATCAGATAGCGCTCCAGCGGCGGTGCCATGTGCAGCGCCAGCACCGCACGGCGTGCCGCGAACACGTCTTCCAGCGGCATGCGCGGCGGCGGCGCCTCGCCGGCCTCCAGCGTCTCGCGGGCGCGCTCGCGCGCCAAGCGCAGGATCTCCGCTTCCGCGGCCGCTTCCGGGTAGCCGATCCGCACATGCATCAGGAAGCGGTCCAGCTGCGCCTCCGGCAGCGGGAAGGTGCCCTCCTGCTCGATCGGGTTCTGTGTCGCCATCACCAGGAACAGCTTCGGCAGCGCATAGGTGTGCCGGCCGACGGTGACCTGGCGCTCACCCATCGCCTCGAGCAGGGCCGATTGCACCTTGGCCGGCGCACGGTTGATTTCGTCGGCGAGCAGGATCGGATGGAAGATCGGCCCGGGCAGGAACTCGAAGCGACTCTCCTGCGGGCGCCACACCTCGGTACCGGTGAGGTCGGCCGGGAGCAGGTCGGGAGTGAACTGCACGCGGGCGAAATCCGCTTCCAGGCGCGAGGCCAGGGCGCGGATCGCGGTGGTCTTGGCCAGGCCGGGTGCGCCTTCGACCAGCAGATGGCCATCGGCGAGCAGCACGATCAGCAGGCGCTCCACCAGCGCCGATTGGCCGACGATGGTCTGGGACAGGCCGTCGCGCAGGGCGACGAACGCGGCGTGCAGGCGCTGCTGCTCGGGCGCGGCCGGCGGGGAATCGAGGGTCGGGGATGGAGTGTTCATTTGCGCAGTCTGACCGATCGCCGGTGAAAATGGTTCCGCGCGCGGCGGACGCCGCGTGCTGCGAATTCAGGATTTCCTCATCGATGGGCGTAAACGCCGACGGGAGAGGCTTACGCCTCTCCCGTCGAAGGTTTCCCGCCTTGTCCGCGCCGATCAGCCGGCGCGCTTGGCCACGCGCATCACCTTCGGGGTCACGAAGATCAGCAGCTCGGCCTTGCTCTTGCTGCGGCCACGCTGCTTGAACAGGTTGCCCAGGAACGGGATGTCCCCCAGGAACGGCACCTTGGAGATGCTGCTGCGATCCGTGAATTCGTAGACGCCGCCGATCACCACGGTCTGCCCGTCGTCGACCAGTACCGCGGTGTTGATTTCGCGGCGATTGATTTCCGGGACAGTGCCGTACAGCGGCAGGGTGACGTAGCGCTCCACCTCGTCTTTCTTGACGTTCATGTTCAAGAAGATGCGATTGTCGTCGGTGATGGTCGGGGTCACCTTCAGTTCCAGCAGCACTTCCTTGAACTGCACATTCGGGGTGGCGGCGGTGCCACCGGTGCCGCCGGTGACCGTGACGTAGCCGATTTCCTTGCCTTGCCGGATCACCGCCTCGCGCTGGTTGGAGGTGACGATGCGCGGGTTGGAGATCACCTCGCCACGGCCTTCTTCCTGCAGCGCCGACAATTCCATGTCCAGGGAGAAATTGGCGCCCAGCAAGGTGTAGGCAATAGAGCCTGGCGTACCGTTGGTGAAGGTACCTGCGGGCATGTTGAAATTGAGCCCACCGGGAATGTTGTGCGTGCTGTTGTTGAGGATCGACGTGTTGTTGGCCAGGTTGCCACTGACCACGCCGGTATTGCCGCCGTACTGCCTGCGGCCGGCAATGCCGAAGCGCGCACCCAGATCGCGTGCGAAGGTATCGGTGGCGATGACGATGCGACCCTCGATCAGCACCTGGTCGACTGGGCGGTCGATCACGTTGATCAGCTCGCGCATCTGCGCGACCTTCTTCGGGATGTCGCTGATCATCAGCGTATTGGTGCGCTCGTCGGCGACCAGACGCCCGCGCGGCGACAGGAAGCCATTGTCGTTCTGGCTGTTGCCGTTGCCGCCGCCGTTTCCACCGCCGCCGCCGCCACCACCACCGATGCCCTTGGCCTCGGTCAGCGCCTTGAAGATCGCCGTGGCGCTGTGATAGTTGATCTGCACGTAGTCGGTGATCAGGTCCTCGCGGTTCTCGATCGCGATGCGCGCGTCTTCCTTGTCCTGCTCGAACTTGGCCAGTTCCTGCTGCGGCGCGACCCAGATCACCTTGCCGTCGCGGCGCTTGTCCAGGCCTTTGGCGCGCAGCACGATGTCCAGTGCCTGGTCCCACGGCACATTGACCAGGCGCAGGGTGACGCTGCCCTGCACGGTATCGGAGGCGACGATATTGAGATTGGACTCCTCGGCGATCAACTGCAGCACCGTGCGCACCGGCACGTCCTGGAAGTTGAAGGTCACCGGCTTGCCGCTGTAGCCACGGGCGGCCACCTGCGCGGCGGCCTGGCTGACCGTGGTCGCGGTGACCGCGCCCACGGCCGGCGCGGCGGCACGCGGGGTGATCTCGACCACGTATTCGTTGCCCGACTGGTAGGCCAGCGATTCGAACGCGCCATTGGTGTTCAGCACCAGCTCGGCGCCGCCCGCGTACGGCTTGGCATCGATGCGCTGCACCGGCGTGGCGAAGTCGGTGACGTTGAGCGGACGCTGCAACTCAGGCGGCAGCGTGGCGTTGCCGACATCGACCACCACGCTGTTGCCCTGGGTGCGCAGGTCCGGGCTGGCGCCGGTGCCGTTGAAGGACAGGATCAGCCGTCCCGCACCGCCATCGCCGCGCTTGAAGTCGATCTTCGACACCGTGAGCTTGGCAGGCGCCGCCGCAGGTGCGGGAGACGCGGCAACAGGCGCGGCGGGCGGCGCCGCACTGGCGACGACCGCATTCCCGAGCATCGCCGCCAACCCCAACGCGCATAGCCGCATCGTCGCGTGACGCCGGATGGGGCGCAGGCTCAGGGCTTTGGAAAAAGTCATCGTGCTATCCCCATAATCAATCATTGATCGTCCAGCGCGACGGAGGCGGGACGTTCCAGCCAGCCGCCGGCGCCATCCGGCACCAGTTCAATCAAATCGATGCGATCCTCGTGCACCCCGGTCACGCGGCCATCGCTCTGCCCCATGTACACGCCCGGACGCACGCGGTAGGTCACCTTGTCCGGCGCCATCACCAGCGCGACCTGGCCCGCACCGCTGCCCAGCGTGCCGACCATGTTGAGGCTGTCCAGCGGGAACTGTTCCAGCGGTTCCTTGCGGCGGTTCGGATCCGGGCGCAGGCCGCTGCTGCCGTCGGGACTGGCCCAGGCATCGCTGAACGGATCGCGCAGGCCCTGCGCCGCATACTCGAAGGTTTCGAACTGCTGCATCACCGGCAACGGCTCCAGCGGCTGCGCCGGTCGCGCGCGCACTTCCTTCACCCAGTTCTCCAGGTTCGGCGCATCGCCCGGCGTGCTGGTGATGGTGCGGCCGCAAGCGCCAAGCACCAGCGCCAGCGCGCCCGCAACGAGCATCCTGACCACCCGATGCCGCCGGCTCATGCGCCACCGCCTTGCTTGCCGGCCTTCTTCGCGGCCGCCGCGGCCTGTTCCTGTTCGGCCATTTCCTTGTCGTCCAGGTAGCGATAGGTCTTGACCGTACCGGACAGCTCCAGCTCGCCGCGCGCGGTGATGCCGTTGCTCTTGTCGCGCGGCTTCAGGTTGATGTCGTGCATGGTCAGGATCACCACCCGCGGCAGCGAGGCCACGCCACTCACGAAGGCGCCGAACTGGTGGTAGCTGCCGACCATGCGCAGGGCGATCGGCTTCTCCGCGTAGAACTCCTTCGGCGACTCCGGGCCCGGCTGGAACAACTCGTTGGTCAGGCCGCTGGACAGCGCGGTCTGCGAGATGTCGATGATCAGGTCCGGCATCTCGGTCTTGCTCGGCAGCTGCCGCAGCATCTGCTGCAGCACCTGTTCCATCTGCACCAGTTGCTGCTTCAGCGGCTGCAGATTCACCGCACGGCTCTGCTCCTTCTCGAAGGAGGCGCGCAGGTCGGTTTCCTTCTGCTCCAGCGCCTGCAACTCGTCGCTCTTGCTGCTGATCAGCAGGAACCACGACAGGGTCAGGATGAACAGGGTCACCAGCACGCAGAAGACGATCTTGGCCTGCTGCGGCCAATTGCCGATGTTGTTGAAATCCAGCTCTTTGATGTTGAATTTCTTGCTCATGACGCCGGTCCCTGTTTCGCTGGCGTGGCGGCGGGTGCCGGCGCGGTGGCCGGCGCCGGTGCGGCAGGGCTGCCCGCGGCAGGTGCAGGCGCAGGAGCGCCCGGGGCCTGCGCCGGCGGCGTGCCAGGCGCGCCGCCGGCGGGGGCTGCGCCGGGGGTTCCGGGCGCAGCGGCACCCGCAGGTGCCGTCCCGGCGGCGGCCGGATCGGAGCTCTCGCCCGGCACCGGCAGCTTGACCCGCAGCGTGAACACGTACGGCAGCGCCTTTGTATCGACGATCGGCCCCTTGGCTTCCTTCTCCTGGGCCTTGGCCTCGATCACCGTCAGCTCCGGATTGGTCATCCAGCCCGAGCCCTCGAGGTTGCGCATGTAGGTACTGACCCGGGCGTTGGACTGCGAGCGGCCCTCCAGGGTCAGCATGTCGCCTTCCTGCTTCACCGAGGTCAGCACCACACCGTCGGGGATGGTCCGCACCAGCGAGTCGAACAGGTGCACCATCTGCGAGCGCTTGGCCTGCAGCTCCTCGATGACCTGCTTGCGCGCCAGCAGGCGGCGCTTCTTCTCGTCGAGGGTGTCGATTTCCTTGTTCTGCGCCTGGACCTTCTCGATCTCGGCCTGCAGATACGCGTTGCGCTCGTTCTGGCCGCTGATCTGCAGGTCGTAGTAGAACCAGATCAGTCCCGCCAGCAGCACCCCGGCGAATGCGGCCAGGCCAAGCATCGAATAGAACTCGCGTTCGCGCTGCTTGCGCCGTTCCGCCCGCCAGGGCAGCAGATTGATCTTCGCCATCAGTCGAAGCTCCTCAGCGCCAGGCCGGTGGCGATCATCAGCGCCGGCGCGTCCTGGGCCAGCGCATGCGCCTGGACCTTCGGCCCCAGGGTCATCTGCGCCAACGGGTTGGCGACCACCGTGGCCACGCCCAGTTGCTCCTCCACCATCTCCGGCAATCCGGCCAGGGCGGCGCAGCCGCCGGCCAGGACGATGTGGTCGACCCGATTGAATTCGCTGCCGGCATAGAAGAACTGCAGCAGGCGGCTGATCTGCTGCACCGTGGCTTCCTTGAACGGCTCCAGCACCTCGACCTCGTAGCTTTCCGGCAGCCCGCCCTGGCGCTTGGCCATGCCGGCTTCTTCGTAGGTCAGGCCGTAGCGGCGCATCACTTCGTCGGTCAGCTGCTTGCCGCCGAACACCTGCTCGCGGCTGTACAGGCTGCGCCCGCCACGCAGGACATTGAGGGTGGTCATGGTGGCGCCGATGTCGACCAGGGCGACGATGCCGTCGGCGGCCACCGGCAGCTCGCTGGCCACCAGCGCGAAGGCGTTCTCGACCGCGAAGGCCTCCACGTCCATCACCTTGGCCACCAGCCCACCCAGCTCCAGGGCCGACTGGCGCAGTTCCACGTTCTCCGAGCGCGAGGCGGCCAGCAGCACCTGCACCATCTCGGGGTTGTTGGGGATGACGCCCAGCACCTCGAAATCCAGGTTCACTTCGTCGATCGGGTACGGGATGTAGTTCACCGCCTCCAGCTCGACCTGGGCTTCCAGCTCGCTCTCGTCCAGTTCGGCCGGCATCGGGATCACCTTGGTGATCACCGCCGAACCGGCCACGGCGGCCGCGGCATGCTTGGCGCGGGTGCCGGAACGGGTCACGGCGCGGCGGATCGCCTCGCCCACCGCCTCGACCTCGACGATGTTCTTTTCGACCACGGCATTGGGCGGCAAGGGTTCGACGGCGTAATGCTCGACCCGGAACCGGTTGCCGTTACGCGAAAGCTGCAGCAGCTTGACCGCGGTCGAGCTGATGTCGATGCCGATCAGCGGTTGCTGACTCTTTGGGATAAGCCCCACGGATTTTCCCCTGCCGGCGGGCACTTGGACGCCAATGTTGCGCCAGCGCATTAATAACAAATTTTTTGCAATTGGCAACCGCCCGGTTGCATGTCGCGATCCGTGTCACGGCATGACCTGCGGCAGCAAACCCGTCGCATCCCCGGAACCGGCCCCAGCCGTTCCCCGGCGTACTCTATACTCTGCGCCCAAGAAATCTGCAATCGGAATCTCTCGCGATGCCCCGTTTTCGTCGTTGGCTGCGCTGGGCGCTGGTCTTGTTCGTCCTCCTTGGCCTGGTCGGCGCCGCCGTGGCAGGCGGGCTCTACTACGTCGTCTCCTCCAAGCTCCCGGACGTGCAGACCCTGCGCAAGGTCGAACTGCAGGAGCCGATGTACGTCTACTCCAGCGACGGCAAGCTGATGGCGCTGTTCGGCGAGACCCGGCGCTACCCCATCACCATGAAGGACGTGCCGGAGCGGCTCAAGCAGGCCTTCCTGGCCACCGAGGATGCCCGGTTCTACGAGCATGGCGGGGTCGACTACAAGGGCATCGCCCGCGCGGTGTGGCTGCTGGCCACCACCAACGACAAGCGCGTGCCGGGCGGCTCCACCATCACCCAGCAGGTGGCGCGCCAGTTCTTCCTGAGCTCGGAATACAGCTACACGCGCAAGCTGGCGGAGATCCTGCTGGCGCGCAAGATCGAGGCCGAGCTGACCAAGGACGAGATCTTCGAGCTGTATCTCAACAAGAGCTTCTTCGGCAACCGCGCCTACGGCGTCGCCGCCGCCGCCGAGTACTACTACGGCAAGAAGCTCAACGAGCTGAGCCTGGACGAGATGGCCTCGCTGGCCGGCATCCCCAAGTTCCCCTCCAGCGGCAACCCGATCAGCAACCCCGAGCGCGCCAAGCAGCGCCGCGACAACTACGTGCTCAGCCGCATGGCCGCACTGGGCTTCATCACCCCGGCCGAGGCCGAGGCGGCCAAGGCGGTGCCGATGCACGCCGCGCCGCACGAGCGCCCGGTCGAGGTCGAGGCCCCGTACGTGGCCGAGCTGGTGCGCCAGGAGATGATCGCGCGCTTCGGCGGCGACGTGCTGGACAAGGGCTACCACGTCTACACCAGCATCGATGCGACCCTGCAGGCCGCCGCCAACCATGCCGTGCGCCAGGGCTTGGTCGTCTACGATCGCCGCCACGGCTGGCATGGGGTGGAAAAGCATTTCGACGTCCCGGCCACTGCCGATGCGGCGGCCCTGGCCAGCCACCTGAGCGGCGTCTACGCGCAGGGCGGGATGCTGCCCAGCATCGTCGCCGGCACCGGCAGCGACGGCAGCGCCACCGTGGTGCTCGCCAACAAGACCGAGCTGGTGCTGCCGGTGGCCGCCAGCCGCTGGACCGGGCGCAGCCCGGCCACCCTGCTCAAGCGCGGCGACCTGGTGCGCATCCAGGAAGGCGACAAGCCGGGCGAATGGGAGATCACCCAGATCCCGCGCGGCCAGGCCGCGCTGGTGTCGCTGGACGCCAACAACGGCGCACTGCGCGCCATGGTCGGCGGCTTCAGCTACGCCGGCAACAAGTTCAACCGCGCCACCCAGGCGCGCCGCCAGCCAGGCTCGAGCTTCAAGCCGTTCCTGTACGCTGCCTCGTTCGAGAAGGGCTTCAACCCGGCCTCGATCGTGCTCGACGCGCCGGTGGTGTTCCGCGACCGCCGTGGCAAGACCTGGTCGCCGCAGAACGACGGCGGCGGCTTCCGCGGCCCGATGCGCCTGCGCGAAGCGCTGGTGCAGTCGCGCAACCTGGTCTCGGTGCGCCTGCTGGACGCCATCGGCGTCGACTTCGCGCGCAAGTACATCAGCCAGTTCGGCTTCCAGGAAGCCGAGCTGCCGCCGAACCTGTCGATGTCGCTGGGCACCGCCTCGCTGACCCCGCTGTCGGTGGCGCGCGGGTACACCGTGTTCGCCAACGGCGGCTCGCTGGTCAACACCTGGATCATCGACAAGGTTACCGACCGCGACGGCAATGTCCTGTTCCAGGAGCATCCGCTGACCGCCTGCCGCAGCTGCGGCAGCGTCGGCGGCAACGCCGCACCGGTCAGCCAGGTGGTGGACGGCTTCAACTTCGGCGCGGCCACGCCGCCGCCGGCGGCCAAGCCGGCAGAGCCCGCGGCCACGACGGCTGCAGCCGAGAAGCCCGCCGACCCCGAGGCCAAGGTGGCGCCGCGCGCGATCGACGAGCGCACCGCCTATCAATTGGTGTCGATGATGCGCGACGTGGTCCAGCGCGGCACCGGCACCGCGGCCAAGGTGCTCGGCCGCGAGGACGTGGGCGGCAAGACCGGCTCCACCAACGACCATCGCGACGCCTGGTTCTCCGGCTTCGGCGGCCCGTACGTGACCACCGTGTGGGTCGGTCGCGATGACTACCGCTCGCTCGGCTATCGCGAGTACGGCGGCAAGGCGGCGCTGCCGATCTGGATCGACTACATGCGGGTCGCGCTGAAGGATCAGCCGATCGCCCGCAACGATCCGCCGGGCGGCATGGTCCAGGTCAGCCTCAACGGCGCCACGGAATGGGTCAAGACCGAGGACATGGACCGTATCCAGCAGTTCGACGAAAGCCTGCAGGACCAGAAGACCGACGACGCGGCATTCGACATCTTCTGATCGCGTCGCGTTCCCCCGCCCCGGCGCTCGCCGGGGCAGTTCCCGCCGGGCGTGCCTCGCCCGGCGGACGCCGCCTCAGGCAGCGGCGCCTGCTACACCTGAATTTCGCAAGGCTGCGGTACAGTCGGGGCAGGCTTTGAGGGGAGGCGCACCATGCACCACGCTCGGCAACACGCCCGGACCCGCACGCACGAACGCCGCCGCCGGCTGGCGCATGAAGCCGCCCGGCTGATGGCCGAAGGCGGTATCCGCGATTTTCACCAGGCCAAGCTCAAGGCCGCCGACCGGCTCGGCATCCACGACGACGCCTCGCTGCCGCGCAACAGCGAGATCGAGGACGCCCTGCGCGAATACCAGCGGCTGTTCGCCGGCCCCGACCATGCCGGCGAACTGCGCCGGCGCCGCGAGGCGGCGCTGCGCGCGATGGACTTCCTGCATGCCTTCGCGCCACGCCTGGCCGGACCGGTGCACGACGGCACCGCCGACGCCAACAGCCCGGTGCAATTGCACCTGCACAGCGACGACGCCGAGGCGGTGGCACGTTTTCTCGAAGAACACCGGATCCCGGCCGAGCTGCGCAGCCGCCGCCTGCGCCTGGACCGCGAGCGTAGCGAGGACTTCCCGGTGTGGCTGTTCACCGCCGAGGAGCTGACCTTCGACCTGACCGTGCTGCCCTACGACGCGCTGCGCCAGGCGCCGCTGTCGCAGGTGGACGAAAAGCCGATGCGGCGCGCCTCGATGCCGCAACTGCGGCAACTGCTGACCGAGCAGGACATCGCCGACTACCAGTCCGGCTGAGCAGACCGCCGCATCAGGATGTCGCGGGCGCGCGCAGCTGGCTGGCGCCCGTGTCATGGCCTGCAGCGGCGCGACAGGCTGCTGCCAATCCCCCTCCCCCGCTTCGGCCCCGCCAAAAACGAAAAACGCCCCGCGAGGCGGGGCGTTCCGGACAGCCGTGAGGCGGTCGATCAGCGCTTGTCGGCGCTGGTGTAGTCGCGCTTGTCGTAGCCGGTGTAGATCTGGCGCGGACGGCCGATCTTCATTTCCGGGTCGACCTGCTGCTCCAGCCAATGCGAGACCCAGCCGGCGGTACGGGCAATGGCAAACATCACGGTGAACATCTCCACCGGGATATTCAGCGCCTTGTAGATGATGCCCGAGTAGAAGTCGACGTTCGGGTACAGCTTGCGCTGCACGAAGTAGTCGTCCTTCAGCGCGGCCTCTTCCAGCTTCAGCGCCACTTCCAGCAGCGGGTCGTTGACGCCCAGCTCGCCCAGCACCTTGTGGGTCATCTCGCGGATGATCTTCGCGCGCGGGTCGAAGTTCTTGTACACGCGATGGCCGAAGCCCATCAGGCGGAAGCTCGAGTTCTTGTCCTTGGCCTTGGCCACGGCGCTCTCGACGTTGTCGGCGGTGCCGATCTCTTCCAGCATCTTCAGCACGGCTTCGTTGGCGCCGCCGTGCGCCGGGCCCCACAGCGCGGTGATGCCCGCGGCGACCGAGGCGTACGGGTTGGCGCCGGTGGAACCGACCAGACGCACGGTCGAGGTCGAGGCGTTCTGCTCGTGGTCGGCGTGCAGGATGAACAGCAGGTCCAGGGCCTTGGCCACGACCGGGTTCATCTGCAATTGCTCGCTCGGCACCTCGAACATCATGTGCAGGAAGCGCTCGACGTAGCCGAGGTTGTTGCGCGGATAGCGAATCGGCCAGCCGATCGAGTAGCGATAGGCGGCGGCGGCAATGGTCGGCACCTTGGCGATCAGGCGGATCGCGGCCAGGCGGCGCTGCTCCGGATCGTTGAGGTCCAGGGTGTCGTGGTAGAAAGCCGACAGCGAGGCCACGGTACCGGCCATCATCGCCATCGGGTGCGCGTCGTGGCGGAAGCCGCCGAGGAAGTTCTTCAGCGACTCGTGCATCATCGTGTGATGCGTCACTTCGTGGTCGAACTTCTTGAATTCGTCGGCGGTGGGCAGCTCGCCGTTCATCAGCAGGTAGGCCACTTCGAGGAAGTTGGACTTCTCGGCCAGCTGCTCGATCGGGTAGCCGCGGTACAGCAGCACGCCGTTGTCGCCGTCGATGTAGGCGATCGCCGACTTGCAGCTGGCGGTCGCGGTGAAGCCCGAGTCGTAGGTGAAGAGACCGGTCTCCTTGGTCAACTTGGAAATGTCGACGCAATCGTTGCCCAGGGTGGGCTTGAGTACCGGAAGAACGACCGACTTGTCGCCGGCGTTCAACGTGACCTGATCAAGATCGGACACAGTGTGCGCTCCTCGATGGAAGGCGCCTGTCCGATTACGTTGCGAACAGACGCGTGAAGGAAGTCCACGGCAATCGCCACGGATCGCGCCATTATCGCACAGCAGCATTTGCGTCGTCGCTCACCACCCACGCTGCACGATGGCGGCAGGAAAGCGACACAGCGTTGCATCCTCGCCGCACTTTCACGGAAGGATGACACCGGCGCGTCAACGCCGGGAGGGGAGAGCAGATAGCAGAACGGCCGCGCAAGCGGCCGTCGCTTTACATCCGTTCGACGGTTCCGATCAGCGCGCGTAGCGCTTCTGGAACTTGTCGATGCGGCCGCTGGTGTCGATGACCTTGTGCTTGCCCGTGTAGAACGGATGCGAAGCCGAGGAGATTTCGACCTTGATCAGCGGATACTCTTCGCCGTCCTCCCACTTGACCGTCTCTTTCGAGGACATGGTCGAACGGGTCAGGATCTTGAAATCGGAGGTGACATCGTGGAACACGACGTCGCGGTACTGGGGATGGATGTCGGCCTTCATGGGCTCGCACCGTAGGTGGCTGCTGGACAAGAGGGAAACTATAACAGCCCTCCCGCCCTGCACGCAACGTTTACGTGACGGCAATTGAGGTGGCGGCAAACGAGCTGCCCTACCACTGCTGTCCCGCCCGGAAACGGGCGGGACCGTCAGGCTCAGCCGGCGCCGACTGCCGTGCGGGCCAGGCCCAGGAACCGCGCGTGGTCGTAGCGGATGAGCATGGTCGCGTTGTCCGCCAGGCCCAGCTGGCGGTTCCAGTCGACCAGGGTGGCGCCGCGGGTATGCACCCCGGACAGCTCGATCTGCATCGGGCGCGACTGCACTTCCTGGGCGCCGTCGGGTTGCAGCGCCCAGGCCATCGCCAGCGCGTCGGCGGCATACCAGTGCTCGCCGCGCGCGTCCTCCGACCACAGCCGGGTCTTGCGCGAGATCAGCTCGTAGAAGCGCGCCTTCGGCGCATCCACCGCCAGCCACTGCTCGACCTCGCGGTGCGGCAGGCCGTGCGCCACGGTCGCCTCCCAATCCGCCACTTCGATGTGCGGGAACGCCTTGAACACGATGTGCGCGGCTTCCGGGTCGAAGGCGATGTTGAACTCGGCGGCCGGGGTGATGTTGCCGTGGCAGGTGATCGCCCCGCCCATCACCAGGAAGCGGCCGACGCGCTGCGGCAGGGTCGGGTCCAGCTTCAGCGCCAGCGCGATATTGGTCAGCGGCCCCAGCGCGACCAGCAGCAGGCGCCCGGCGTACTGGTGCGACAGGCGCAGGATCGCCAGCGCGGCATGCTCGGCCTCGGCGCCGCGCGCGGCCGGCGGCAGGTCGACGTCGCCGAAACCGTCTTGGCCATGCACGTGCCCCGCGTCCACCGACGGGTGCAGCAGCGGATCGGCGCAGCCGGCGAACACCGGCACGTCCTCGCGCCCGGCCACCTCGCACAGCTTCAGCGCATTGCGCACGGTGTGGCGCAGGCCGACGTTGCCGGCGGCGATGGTCAGCCCGACCACCTCGTGGCGCGGATCGGCGAAGGCCATCAGCAGCGCCAGCGCATCGTCCACGCCGGGGTCGGTATCGATCAACAGGGGAATCTTGTCGCTCATGCGTCGCTTCGCTCGTCCATTCGGCCGCCGAGTCTGGCACTGCGGCGCAGGCATGGGAAGGAGCGGGGATTGGGGATTCGGGATTAGGGATTCGTTAGAAGCGGCCGCTCCTACGAGGAAGACGCGGCGGCGTTGCCTTTGCGAATCCCCGCTTTCAACAGCCGAATGGCTGGTCATCCCAAATGCCGAATCCCCGCCCCATCACGCCCCGGCGAACCGCACCGCCCCACCGACCCAGCGCGCGACGATGCGATCGGCCAGAACCGGCGCCTCCTCCAGCAGCCGGTCGGCCAGGGCGTGCACGCGCGGCAGCAGGCCGGCATCGCGGGCCAGGTCGGCCACGCGGAACGCGGCCAGGCCGGTCTGGCGGGTGCCGAGCAGTTCGCCGGGACCGCGCAGTTCCAGATCCTTCTCGGCGATGACGAAGCCGTCGTTGGTCTGGCGCATGGTTTCCAGGCGCTGCCGCGCCATCGCCGACAGCGGCGCCTGGTACATCAGCACGCAGCTCGACGCCGCCGCGCCGCGCCCGACCCGCCCGCGCAACTGGTGCAACTGCGCCAGGCCCAGACGTTCGGCGTTCTCGATGATCATCAGCGAAGCGTTGGGCACGTCCACGCCGACCTCGATGACCGTGGTGGCGACCAGCAGGTCGATCTCGCCCTGCTTGAACGCGCGCATCGCCGCCTGCTTCTCCGCCGGCTTCATGCGTCCGTGGACCAGGCCCACGCGCAGTTCCGGCAACTGTGCCGACAGCGCCTCGAAGGTGGCCTGCGCGGCGCTGGCCTCGAGCCGGTTGCCGGCACCGCCCTGCGCGGATTTTTCGTTGTCCTCGGCCTCTTCGATCAGGGTGCAGACCCAGTAGGCCTGGCGACCTTCGGCGCAGGCCACGCGGATGCGCTGCACCAGCTCGGGACGGCGCTCGGCGTTGAGCACGATGGTCTGCACCGGGGTGCGGCCCGGCGGCAGTTCGTCGATCGAGGAGACGTCCAGATCGGCATAGGCGGCCATCGCCAGGGTGCGCGGGATCGGCGTGGCGGTCATCACCAGTTGATGCGGCACGCCTGCGCCGGAAGCGCCCTTGTCACGCAATGCCAGCCGCTGGTGCACGCCGAAGCGGTGCTGCTCGTCGACGATGGCCAGGGCCAGGTCGTGGAAGCGCACCGCCTCCTGCATCAGCGCATGCGTGCCGACCACCACCTGCGCCTCGCCCGAGGCGATCTGCGCCAGGGTCGTGCTGCGCGCCTTGCCGGTGACCTTGCCGGCCAGCCAGGCCACGCGCACGCCCAGCGGCTCCAGCCACCCACGCAGGTTGGCCAGATGCTGTTCGGCAAGCAGTTCGGTGGGCGCCGCCAGCGCCGCCTGCTTGCGCTTGTCCACCGCCAGCATCGCCGCCAGCGCGGCGACCACGGTCTTGCCGCTGCCGACGTCGCCCTGCACCAGCCGCAGCATCGGCGCCGGCCGCTCCAGGTCTGCGCGGATCTGCGCGAACACGCGTTGCTGTGCACCGGTGAGTTTGAACGGCAGCGACTGCTGCAGGCGCTTGGCCAGCAGCCCGCGGCCGCGCAGCGACGGCGCCGGCTGGGATTGCATGGCGATGCGCTGGCGCCGCAGGCTCAGGTGATGCGCGAGCAGTTCCTCCAGCGCCAGTCGCTGCTGCGCCGGATGCAGGCCGGCGGCGAGCGCGGCCAGGTCGGCCTGCGGCGGCGGCCGGTGCGCGACCAGCAACGCACTGCGCAGCGACGGCAGGCCGAGCTTGCTCAGCAGCGACGCCGGCAGCAGTTCCAGCGCCGCCTCCTCCGGCAGCCGGTCCAGCGCCTGGCCGATCAGCCGGCGCACAGTCGCCGGGCCGACACCCTCCACCGCCGGGTACACCGGATCCAGGCGATCGCCCAACGCCGCGTCGTCGCCCTCGCCGAGGATCTGGTAGCTGGGATGCACGAACTCCAGCCCGTGCTGACCAGGCTTGGGCGTGCCGAAGGCGCGCAAGCGCGCGCCGACCGCGAACTGCGCCGCCTGCGCGGCACGGAACTGGAAGAAGCGCAACACCAGGGTGCCGCGCGAGTCGTCGGCCACCGCCACGCGCAGCATCGGCCGGTAGCGGAAGCCGCGATCCACCGCCTGCACCCGCCCCTCGACCTGCGCCGGCACGCCCGGCTGCAGCGCCGCCACCGTGGTCAGGCGGGTGCGGTCCTCATAGCGCAGCGGCAGGTGCAGCCACAGGTCCTGCAGGGTGGACAGGCCGCGCGCGGCGAATTTCTCCGCCAGCTTGGGACCGACGCCGGGCAGCGTGGTCAGCGGCACCTCGCCTGCCGCCGACAGCGCCGGCGCCGGAACCTGCACGCGCGGCACGGCGGGGGATCAGTCCAGCACCATCACCGCGTCCACTTCGAAGCCCGCGCCCTTGGGCAGCGCCGAGACCTCGATGGTGGAACGCGCGGGGAACGGCGCCTGGAAGTAGTCCTGCATCACCGCATTGACCTGCGCGAACTGCGCCAGATCGGTGAGGTACAGCCCCAGGCGCACGATGCGGTCCAGCGAACCGCCGGCCGCCTCGGCCACCGCCTGCAGGTTGTCGAACGCGCGGCGCGCCTGCGCGGCGATGTCGCCGGCGACGATCTCGCCGGTGGCCGGATCCAGCGGGATCTGCCCGGAGAAGTACACGGTGTTGCCGGCACGCACGGCCTGCGAATACGGGCCGATCGCGGCCGGGGCACGGTCGGTATGGATGATCTGGCGGGACATGGCGACTCCGTTGGAAGAATGTCCGCCTAGTTTAGCTGGCGTGCGCGGCTGGGGATTGGGGATTGGGGATTGGGGATTGGGGAATCGGGAATCGGGAATCGGGAATCGGCAACAGCGTGCCCGCCAGGCATGCCGACCATGCGCTTCGCCCGCTTTTCGTGGGAGCGGCTTTAGCCGCGATGCTTTATCGGTAAGGCGTCGCGGCTAAAGCCGCTCCTACGACGTCAGGACCAGACCCGCTCCGAATCCCCAATCCCGACTCCCCAATCCCAGCACCACCTACTGGCGGCGCACGCTCTGCACCGCATGCAGGCGCCGCAGCCGACGCATCACTTCGGCCAGGTGGTTGCGGTCGCGCACCTGGATGTTGAAGCGCAGCACCGCGGCGTTGAAGTCGCGGTCCAGGTAGTCGACGCGCTCGATGTTGGACTGGCTCTGCGCGATCGCCGCAGCCAGTTGCGCGAGCACGCCGGTGCGGTTCTCCACGTCCACCACCAGCGCGGTGTCGTAGTCGCCGATGACGCTGCTGTCCCAGCCGATCGGCACCCAGCGCTCCGGCGACTTGCGCAGTTCGGCCAGGTTCGGGCAGTCCAGCCGATGCACCACGATGCCCTTGCCGGCGGTGTGGTAGCCCATGATCTCGTCGCCGGGAATCGGCTGGCAGCAGTTGGCGAAGCTGACCACGCCGCGCTCGGTGCCGTTGATCAGGATCTTTTCCTGCGAGTGCTTGGAATGGCCGCCGCCGCGCAGTTCGGCATACGCCATCAGCGCCTGCGCGGCCTGATTGGGCATCCAGTTGCCCAGCGCCACGTCGGCTAGCAACGCTTCCAGGCGCGGATAGCGGTGCTCGCTGAGGAACGAATCCAGGCGCCCCTTGGGCAGCCGCTCCAGCGAGCTGTCCATCGCCTCCAGCGCGCGATCGAGCATGCGGTGGCCGAGCTGCACCGCGTCCTCGTGTTCGAGCTGCTTGAGCTGATGGCGGATCGCGGTGCGCGCCTTGCTGCTGACCACGAACTCCAGCCACTGCGGCTTGGGCGTGGCCGAGCGCGCAGTGATCACTTCCACCGTCTGTCCGCTGACCAGCTTGGTGCGCAGCGGCACCAGCTTCTTGTCCACGCGCGAGGCCACCGCGCGGTTGCCGACGTCGGTGTGCACCGCATAGGCGAAGTCCAGCGCGGTAGAGTTGCGTGGCAACGCCAGGATCTTGCCCTTGGGCGTGAACAGGTAGACCTCGTCCGGGAACAGATCGACCTTGACGTTGTCCAGGAACTCCAGCGAGGAGCCGGCGGCGCGCTGCGATTCGATCAGCTCGACGATCCACGCATGCGCGCGGCTCTGCGCGCTGTTGGGCGAATCGCCGCCGAACTTGTAGGTCCAGTGCGCGGCGACGCCGCGCTCGGCGATCAGGTCCATTTCCTCGGTGCGGATCTGCACCTCGATCGGCGAGCCGTAGGGCCCGAACAGCACCGTGTGCAACGACTGGTAGCCGTTGGCCTTGGGAATGGCGATGAAGTCGCGGAAGCGCGCATCCAGCGGCTTGAAGGTGGCATGCACCGCGCCCAGCGCGTGGTAGCAGTCGGGCACGCCGCGCACCACCAGGCGGAAGCCGAACACATCCATCACCTGGTCGAAGGATTTGTTCTCGTCGCGCATCTTGTTGTAGATGCTCCACGGCGTCTTGATCCGGCTCACCAGCCGGTGCTCCAGCCCCTCCTTGGCCAGACGCTGCGACAACTGCACTTCCACCTGCGCCATCGACTCGCGGCGCACCACCGGCTGGCTGCGGATGTGCTTTTCGATGATCGCGTGCCGCCACGGATGCAGCGCGCGGAAGCCGAGGTTCTGCAGCTCGGACTTCATCAGGCTCATGCCCAGGCGCTGAGCGATCGGCGCGTAGATCTCCAGGGTCTCGCGGGCGATGCGGCTGCGCGCCTCGGCGCTCTGCGCGCCCAGCGTGCGCATGTTGTGCAGGCGGTCGGCGAGCTTGATCATGATCACGCGCAGGTCGCGCGACATCGCCAGCAGCATCTTGCGGAAGCTCTCGGCGGCCGCTTCCTGGCGGTCGCGGAACTTGAGCTTGTCCAGCTTGGTGACGCCGTCGACCAGCTCCGCCACCGCCTCGCCGAACTCGGCGGCCAGCTCGGCGCGGGTCAGCGGGGTGTCTTCGATGGTGTCGTGCAGGATCGCGGCGATCAGCGCTTCCACGTCCAGGCCGAGCTCGGCCAGTACGCCGGCTACGGCCACCGGATGGGTGATGTAGGGCTCGCCGGACTTGCGGGTCTGCCCCGCGTGCGCGGCCGCACCGACCTCCCAGGCACGGCGCAGCAGCGGGATCTGCTCGGCGGGCAGATAGCTGGCGCTGCGTTCGAGCTGCAGGACGTAGTCGGGGACCGCCTCGTCGGCCGACGATGGCGCGGCGTGGGCGACCTGGGCAGAAGGGCCTGGGTTCATGCGGAAAGACTATGCCAGCGGCGCGTGGACGGCAAACCCGCAAAACGAAACAGCCCGCGGATGCGGGCTGTTCGCAGGACGATCGCGACGCGGGGACGCGATCAGTCGTCGTTCTTGGACATGTCCTCGTCGGCGACGACCTCGGCCGCGGCCCATTCCAGGGCTTCGCGCTCGGCGCGCTCGCGTTCGGCCTTCTCGACCTCGTCGATCAGCGCGTTGTCGATCTTGCGCGCGGCGATCTCGCGCAGCGCCAGCACGGTCGGCTTGTCGGCCGACTCGGTGTTGTCGAGGGTGGCCTGCACGCCGTTGGCGAGCTGGCGAGCGCGCTTGGACGCCATCATGACCAGTTCGAAACGGTTGTTAACGACTTCCAGGCAATCTTCTACGGTGATGCGGGCCATGCGGGCTCCCGGCGGGCCGGCGGCGGCCACGCGTTCGAATGAGGGAAAGGGCGGGGATTGTAGGGCGGCAACCGCCCGAGATCAACCCCACCCCATTCAGTTCCCTTTGGAATCAGCCAGTTGGCTGTTCCTGCAGGAGGGTGTCGATCAACGCGGCATGGCGCTGCTGCTGCTGCGGCCGGCGCAGGCGGCTGGCGACGAAGATCGCGCACATCTCGTCCACCGCGGTGTCGAAATGCTCGTTGACGATCACGTAGTCGAAGTCGGCGTAATGCGACATCTCCTCGCGCGCGGCGGCCAGCCGCTGCGCGATCACCGCCTCGCTGTCCTGGCCGCGCTTGCGCATGCGCTGCTCCAGGGCCTCGCGCGACGGCGGCAGGATGAACACGCTGACCGCGTCCGGCACCTTGGCCCGCACCTGGCGCGCGCCCTGCCAGTCGATCTCCAGCAGCACGTCGTGGCCGGCGGCCAGCTGCGGCTCCACCGACTGCCGCGCGGTGCCCTTCCAGTCGCCGTGCACGCGGGCGTACTCGAAGAAGTCGCCGGCATCGATCATCTCCTGGAACGCGTCGGCGGAGACGAAATGGTAGTGCTCGGCATGGCGTTCGCCCGGGCGCGGCGCGCGCGAGGTGAACGAGATCGACAGCGCGATCTGCGGGTCGCGCGCCAGGGTGGCGTTGACGATGCTGCTCTTGCCGGCGCCGGACGGGGCCGCCACGATGTAGAGAGTGCCGCGCATAGGATCAGGGATTCGGGAGTGAGGAGTCGGGATTCGCGAACGAAGCCGCGGGCCAACACCCACGGGGTCGATATGCTACCCGGTATTGGGCCCGGCCCGGCCAACGCCGGGATCTGCCGTACCAATCCCTAATCTCGAATCCCGCCATCCCGGCTACTCGAGGTTCTGCACCTGCTCGCGGATCTGGTCGATCAGCACCTTCAGTTCCACCGCGGCGTTGGAAGTGCGGCTGTCCACCGACTTCGAGCCCAGGGTATTGGCCTCGCGGTTGAACTCCTGCAGCAGGAAGTCCAGGCGCCGGCCGGCCGGTTCCGGCTGGCGCAGGACGCGGCGCAGTTCCTTGATGTGGCTGCCGAGCCGGTCCAGTTCCTCGTCCACATCGAGCTTCTGCAGCCACAGCACCAGTTCCTGCTCGGCGCGGCCGGGATCGACCGGATGCGGCAGGTCGGCCAGGCGCGCCGCCAGCTTGGCGCGCTGACCGTCGCGGATGGCGGGGATCAGCGTCCGCACCTCGCCGGCGATGCGTTCCACCGCATCGACCCGCTCGACGATGGCCGCGGCCAGCTTGCCGCCCTCGCGCTCGCGCGCGGCGACGAACTCGGCCAGCACCTCGTCCAGCAGTTCCAGCGCCTGCGCCTGCAGCGCCGCCGGATCGGCCGTCTGCCCCTGCAGCACGCCGGGCAGCTGCAGCAGGTCGACGAACTGCACCTGCATCTGCGGGAAACGCACCCCCAGCCGTTGCGCAAGCACACCCAGTTGCTCGACCAGGGCCTCGTTCACCGCCAGGGTCTGCGCTGCCTCCGGCGCGCGCAGGCGCAGCATCAGGTCGAGCTTGCCGCGGCTGATCCGCGCCGCCACGCGTTCGCGCAGTTGCGGCTCCAGCGCGCGCAGTTCCTCCGGCAGGCGCACGCCGACTTCCAGGAAACGATGGTTGACCGAGCGCAGCTCGCATCCCAGCGTGCCCCAGGGAGTGATGCGCTCGGCGCCGGCATAGGCGGTCATGCTGCGGATCATGCGGTGTTCCGGTGCGGACAGGGGGCGAATGTTAACCTAGCGCCCTTTCCTGCCTCACCGACGCGGTCACAGGCCGCGCACGGCCCCGCCCTTCCCGGAACCCCTGCATGTCCTTCTCCCGTCCCAGCGGCCGCACGGCCGATCAGTTGCGCCCGGTCCGCATCGAACGCGCCTTCACCCGCCATGCCGAAGGCTCGGTCCTGGTCAGCTTCGGCGACACCCGCGTGCTGTGCAACGCCAGCGTCGAGAACCGCGTGCCGGGCTTTTTGCGCGGTAAGGGCGAAGGCTGGGTGACCGCCGAGTACGGCATGCTGCCGCGCGCCACCCATTCGCGCTCCGATCGCGAAGCCGCACGCGGCAAGCAGGGCGGACGCACGCTGGAGATCCAGCGCCTGATCGGCCGCGCGCTGCGCGCCTGCGTCGACCGCACGGCGCTGGGCGAGCGCACCATCACCCTGGACTGCGACGTGCTGCAGGCCGACGGCGGCACCCGCACCGCCGCCATCACCGGCGCCTACGTGGCCCTGGTGGATGCGGTGAACTGGCTGCAGAAGCGCGGCGACCTGAAGAAGCCGGTGGTGCTGGGCGCGGTCGCCGCGGTCTCGGTGGGCGTGTACCGCGGCGTGCCGGTGCTGGACCTGGACTACGCCGAGGACAGCGACTGCGATACCGACATGAACGTGGTGATGAACGATGGCGGCGGCTTCATCGAGCTGCAGGGCACCGCGGAGGGCCACGCCTTCCGCCGCGACGAACTGGACGCGCTGCTCGGCCTGGCCGAGCGCGGCATCGGCGAGCTGCTGGCGGCACAGCGCGCCGCCCTGGCGCAATGAACCGGCGCCTGGCCCTGGTCACCCTGGTGGTGGCCGACTACGACGAGGCCATCGCCTGGTACACCGGCAAGCTGGGCTTCCAGTTGCTGGAAGACGTGGACCAGGGCCACAAGCGCTGGGTCGTGGTCGGCCCCGGCGATGCGCGCGGCGCGGCGCTGCTGCTGGCGCGCGCCAGCGACGACGCACAGCGCAGCCGCATCGGCGACCAGACCGGCGGCCGGGTCGGCTTCTTCCTGCACACCGACGACTTCCAGCGCGACCATGCGGCGATGCTGGCCGCCGGCGTGGAATTCCTGGAAGCCCCGCGTCACGAACCCTACGCCACGGTCGCGGTGTTCCGCGATCTGTACGGCAACACCTGGGATCTCCTGGAGCCCATCGCATGAAACTGGTCCTGGCCAGCAGCAACGCCGGCAAGCTCGAAGAACTGCACGCCTTGCTCGACGACGTCGGGGTCGAGTTGATCGCGCAATCCACGCTCGGCGTCAGCGATGCCGACGAGACCGGCCTGACCTTCGTCGAGAACGCGCTGCTCAAGGCGCGCCACGCCGCCCGCGTCACCGGCCTGCCGGCGCTGGCCGACGACTCCGGCATCTGCGTGGACGCACTGCACGGCGCGCCGGGGTTGTACTCGGCGCGCTACGCCGGCGAACACGGCAATGCGCAGGCCAACATCGACAAGCTGCTGGACGCGCTGCGCGATGTCCCCGATGCGCAGCGCGGCGCGCATTTCTACTGCGTGCTGGTGCTGCTGCGGCATGCCGAGGATCCGCAGCCGCTGCTGGTGGAAGGCCGCTGGCGCGGCCGCATCGCGCATGCGCGTGCCGGCACCGGCGGGCATGGTTACGACCCGGTGTTCCGGGATCCGGACCACGGCCAGACCGCCGCCGAGATGCCGCTGGCGCTGAAGAACCGCATCAGCCATCGCGCCCTCGCCCTGCAGCAGCTCAAACAGCGCCTGGCGGACCATCTTGCGGCGCATCCCGCCGAGTGACCGCGCCACGCGCAGGCACCGGGCCGGTCCAGGCACCGCGGCGAGCGCAGACTACCCGGCGTCGCTGCGCCAAGCCCTGAGCCTCCAGCGCCCGCACCGCCCGCATCTCCGTTTCCAGATTCCCGCCCGCCATGCCGCACGCCAACGACCATTGCCAGCATCCGCCCGGCACCGCCTGCCCGGATCCGTCCGCGCACGCCGACACCCCGGCGCTGGTGCCGCCACCGCTGTCGCTCTACGTGCACCTGCCGTGGTGCGTGCGCAAATGCCCGTACTGCGATTTCAATTCGCACGCGGCCAAGGGCGCGCTGCCGTTCGACGCCTACGTGGATGCGCTGATCCGCGACCTGGACCAGGACCTGCCGCTGATCTGGGGCCGCGTGGTCAACAGCGTGTTCTTCGGCGGCGGCACACCCAGTCTGTTCCCGCCCGAGGCGATCGACCGCTTCCTGCAGGCGGCCAGCGCCCGGCTGCGCTTCGCGCCGGGCCTGGAGATCACGCTGGAGACCAACCCCGGCACCGCCGAGCATGGCCGCTTCGATCGCTACCTGGCGGCCGGGGTCAATCGCCTCAGCTTCGGCATCCAGAGCTTCGACGACGCGGCCCTGCAGCGGCTCGGCCGCATCCACGACGGCGCCGAGGCCGAGCGCGCGGTGAAGCTGGCGCAGGACGCCGGCTATGCCAATTTCAACCTGGACCTGATGTACGCGCTGCCGCAGCAGACCCTGGCCGAGGCCGAGCGCGACATCGCGCGGGCGCTGGCGCTGCAGCCGACCCACATGAGCCACTACCAGCTCACCCTGGAGCCGAACACCGTGTTCGCCGCGCGGCCGCCGCAGGGCATTCCCGAGGACGACGACGCCTGGGACATGCAGGAGCGCTGCCAGGCGCTGCTGGCCGAGGCCGGCTTCGCGCAGTACGAAGTCAGCGCCTATGCGCGCGCCGGCTACCGCTGCGCGCACAACCTCAACTACTGGACCTTCGGCGACTATCTCGGCATCGGTGCCGGCGCCCACGGCAAGATCAGCTCCGGCGCCGAGCAGAACATCCTGCGCCGCTGGAAGCACAAGCACCCGCAGGCGTTCCTGGACGCGGCGGGGACGCCGGCGGCGATCGGCGGCGACGAATGGATCGCGCCGGAGCGGCGCCCGTTCGAGTACATGCTCAACGCACTGCGCCTCAACGACGGCTTCGCGCTGCGCGACTTCAGCGCGCGCACCGGCCTGCCGCTGCAGGCGATCGCCCCGGCCCTGGCCACCGCACAGGCCCGCGACTGGCTGCGGGTGGACGCCGGCCACGCAGTCCCGACCGAGCTGGGACGGCGGTTCACCAACGACGTGATCGCCCTGTTCCTGCCCTGAGCCGCGCCGCCCGCCTTGGTTGCGGCGGCGGATCGTGCTACATACCGCGCAGAAAAGTATAACGGCGATCACAGGATGCCCCTGTCTGCGACCATGTCGGCCCCGCCAGCGACGCTTGCCAGCGCCGCCCTGCCGGCGCGCGTGCGCGACATCCTGCAGGCCTTGAACGGCTTGCTGTGGCAGGCCCTGGAGCTGCCGCTGCAGGCGACCCTGGACGAGCTGGAGCAGGACCTGCTCGAGCAGGCCGGGCGCGCCCGCAATGGCCAGGTGCAACAGGACCTGTTCCAGGAGGCGCAACGCCTGCGCGCGCAGCGCGGGCGCCTGGCGCCGTTCTACCAGGCGCAGCTGGAAGCCGGGCTGGCCGGGATCCGTAGCCCCGCCGCAGCGGCCGCCGCGCCGCGCACAGCCAAGGCGGGTGCCGCGCAGATGCTGACCCTGGTCGCCGACGTGGATATCGACCGCGACATCGTGCTGCACGAGATCGCCCGCCGCGAGGCGATCCGCTGCAATATCCCGCTGCAATTGCTCGGCCAGCGCTTCGGCGTGCTGGCGGCGCGGCCCGCCTTCGAGATCGAGCAGTTGCCGCTGGGACCGCACGCGCTGTGCCGGCTGCTGCGCACCGCCGGCGAAGCGTTGGCCCTGGGCCTGGACACGCAATTGGCGCTGTATCGCGCCTTCGAACGGCAGGTGCTGGCGCGCTACGGCGAGATCGTGGAACGGGCCAATGTCCTGCTGACCCACGCCGGGGTGCTGCCCGGCCTGATCTATCTGCCCTACGTGGCGCGCAGCACCAGCGTCGACCCGAGCGCGCGCCGCGCGGCGCGCATGCCCGGCGCCGCGGCGCCGCCCCCTGCCGGCAGCGCCCCCCGCGGGAACGCCAGCGCTCCTGGTCAATCCGCGCCCGCCATGGGCGTGCCGCCGATGCCTGCCGCGACGGCGCCGCTGCCGCCGGCGGGCGCGGCGGCCGGCACCGCGGAACCAGCCGCCAGCGGCCCGGACCTGGCCACCCTGCGCCAATTGCTGACCGCGGCGCGCGCCAAGGCCGCGCCCGCCGCGGCGGCGCCCACTACTGAGACCGCAGGTGCCGCCACGCTTCCGGCGCGGCCGGCGAGCGCCACTGGTGCGGCCCCGGTCCCGACCGCCAGCCTGCTGGAAGCCCTGGGCGAACTGCAGGCGCAACCACCGGCCCACAGCACCCTGGGCGGGCTGCGCGGACGCCGCCACCTGCGCGACGTGCAGACCGCCCTGCTGCAGGCACTGCGCGCCACCCACGGCGCGCAGGCGACCCTGGCAGCGCAGCAGGCCGACACCTTCGACCTGCTCGGCCTGCTGTACGGCGAGATCGAGCGCGAGGTACGCCCGGACGCGCCGGCCGCGGCGCTGCTGGAACGCCTGCAGGTGCCGCTGGTGCGCGCCGCGCTGCAGGATCCGGCGTTCTTCGCGCGCAGCCGGCACCCGGCGCGCGAACTGCTCAATGCCGTCGCCGAATCCGGCGCGACCTGGCTGGGCGAAGAGGACAGCGATCCGACGCTGCTGCTCAAGCTCAACCAGGCCGTGGACCGCGTGATCGAGGAGTACGAAGGCGACGAGACCGTCTTCGAACAGGCCCACCAGGAGATCCAGGCGCAGCAGCGCAGCCTGGCGCACAAGGCCGAGATCGCCGAGCGCCGGCACGTCGAGGCCGCGCGCGGCAAGGAACGGCTGGAGCTGGCCAAGCAGACCGCGACCGCCACCCTGGAGGCGCTGTGCAGCGCCCGGCAACCGCCGGGTTTCGTGCAGACCCTGCTGCAGCAGGCCTGGTCCGACGTGCTGGTGCTGACCCTGCTGCGTCAGGGCGAGGACTCGGAGACCTGGCGCGAGCGCATCGGCCTGGCCGAGCGCATCGCCGAGGTCACCTGCCGCAGCGAGGGCGCCTCCGATGCCGTCCTGGCCGAGCGCGTGGGCCAGGCGCTGCTGCAGGTGGGCTACCACCAGCAGGAAGCCGAGGCCATCGCCCGTCGCCTGTCTACGCCCGGCGGCACCGACGCCACCACCTCGCGCACCGAACTCAGCGTGCGGCTGAAGGCGCGCACCCGCCTCGGCGAGCAGGGCGAGGACGGCGAGCGCCCCTCGCTGCCGCCGCGCAACGAGGCCGAACAGGCCGCGTATGCGCGGTTGCGCACGCTGCCGTTCGGCACCTGGTTCGAATTCGTCGTCAACCAGCAAGGCGACCTGAAGCGGCAACGCCTGTCCTGGTACAGCCCGATCACCGAGCGTGCGTTGTTCGTCAACCAGCGCGGGCAGAAGGCCGCCGAACACACGCTCGACGGATTGGCGCGGCTGCTGGCGCAGGCACAGGCGCGCATCGTCAGCGAGGACCGCGCCCGCCTGATCGACCGCGCCTGGCAGGCCGCGGTGCGCGCGCTGCGCACCCTGGCCGGCGTTCCCGCCGCCGACGATGCCATGGAGGGCGCATGAGCGCAGACGCTCGCCGATCGCCGCGCCTGCAGGTTCCGGACATGGTGCCGGTGCTGGACCTGATGGAAGACGCCGTGGTCGGCCGCCTTGGCAACGTCTCCGAACACGGCATGCTGTTGCTCGCCTCGGCGCCGCTGCACGAGGACGCGCTGTACCAGTTGCGCTTCGCGATGCCGCACGCCGACCGCGACGTGCAGATCGATATCGGCGCGCACCTGTTGTGGAGCGAACCCTCGCACGCACCGGGCCAGGCCTGGGCCGGCTTCCGCTTCCTGACCATTTCCCCTGCGCATCGCGACCTGTTGCGGCAGTGGATCAACGCTGCCAGCGGCGGCTAGCGCTGCCAATCCCGCAGGAGCGGCTTCAGGGCCTCTCTAACGAACACGTCGTGGCCCTCGTAGGAGCGGCTTCAGCCGCGACGGGCGTTACCGGGAGTGCCCGTCGCGGCTGAAGCCGCTCCTACGGCAGCGATCAACATCCGGCGCGCGCCCCGACCAAAAAGAAGGCCATGAGGGATCGCAAAGGCTGCCGTGACACCGCGTGCCCTGCGCACCACGTCCGCACGCCCGCACCGTTTCCGGCACACTTGGCGCCCCCGTTTCCGCATCGCCGAACGAGTCCGCCGCCATGCCCCAGCAAGATCCAAGCGCCCTGTATCCCGACCACCTGCGCACCCTGACCCGACGCGCCGACGAAGCGCTGGCGCGCGGCGGCTTCGATCACCTGGTGGTTCCCAGCGGCACCCTGCACTACCAGGTGTTCGACGATCGCGACTATCCGTTCGCGGTGAACCCGCAGTTCAAGGCCTGGCTGCCGCTGACGCGGGTGCCGCACAGTTGGCTGGTGTACACGCCGGGGCGCCGCCCGCAGGTGATCTTCCACCAGCCGCGCGACTACTGGCACGTGGTGCCGGATGCGCCCAGCGGCTGGTGGGTGGAACACTGCGATATCCACCTGATCCGCACCCCGGACGAGGCGCTGGCGCTGCTGCCGGATGCCGCGCGCAGCGCGATCCTCGGCGAGCCGCAGAGCGCGCTGGGCGCCTACGTGCCGAACAACCCGGCGGCCGTGCTGGAGTACCTGGAATACCATCGCGCCTACAAGACACCGTACGAGCTGGCGCTGATGCGCCAGGCGCAACACTCGGCGGTGCGCGGCCATCGCGCCGCCGAGGCCGCGTTCCGCGACGGCCGCAGCGAGTTCGAGATCCACATGGCCTACTGCGCGGCCGTCGGCCAGGACGCGAACGAACTGCCGTACGGCAACATCGTGGCATTGAACGAGCACGGCGCCGTGCTGCACTACACCGAACTGCAGCGGCAGGCGCCGACGCCACTGCGCAGCTTCCTGATCGACGCCGGCGCCTCGGCGCACGGCTACGCCAGCGACATCACCCGCACCTACGCCGCCGATCCCGGCAGCGAGTTCCAGGCGCTGATCGACGCGGTGGACGCCGCGCAGCAGCGCATGGGCCAGCAGGTGCGCGCCGGCGTCGACTACCGGCAATTGCACCTGGATGCGCACCTGGCGCTGATGGGCGTACTGAAGGACGCCGGCGTGCTCACCGTGTCGCCGGAAACCGCCGTGGCCACCGGCGTCAGCGCCGCGTTCTTCCCGCACGGCCTGGGCCACCCGATCGGCCTGCAGGTGCACGACGTCGCCGGCTTCGCCGCCAGCGACCGCGGCGGCCGCATCGAACGCCCCGACGGCCACCCCTACCTGCGCATGACCCGCACCCTGGAACCGGGCATGGTGGTGACGATCGAGCCGGGCCTGTACTTCATCGACATGCTGCTCGACGAGCTCAAGCAGGCCGGCCACGGCGGCAGCGTCGACTGGGCGCGCGTGGAGCAGTTCAAGCCCTACGGCGGCATCCGCATCGAGGACGAAGTGGTGTGCACCGAGGACGCACCCGAGAACCTGACGCGGCCGGTGTTTGCGGCGGCCTGACGGCCGCCGCTGGGATTGGGGAATCGGAATTGGGGATTGGCTACAGCGGGCAGCGCCACGCCGGCAAGAAACGCCAGGGATCCGGCTCGTTCTGCGTCTAGGAGGATGGGGCCGCGCGCTGGCCGTCGCGGTTACCTCATCCCTAATCCCGAATCCCCAATCCCGGCTCCCCAGCCATCAAGGCCTCGATCTCCTCGGCGCTGCGCGCCAGAGCATCAGTGAGCACGCGATGGCCATCGTCGGTGATCAGCACGTCGTCCTCGGTGCGGATGCCGATGCCCCGCCACTTCGGATCCACGTCCTTGTCGTCCGGCGACACGTACAGGCCGGGTTCGATGGTGAACACCATGCCCGGCTCGAGCAGGCGCGATTCGCCGGCCAGCCGGTAGTCGCCGACGTCGTGCACGTCCAGGCCCAGCCAGTGCCCGGTCTTGTGCCGGTAGAAGCGCCGGTAGTCGCCGCTGGCTAGGTTCTGCTCCAGGCTGCCCTTGAGCAGGCCCAGCCGCAGCAGGCCTTCGGTCAGGGTCTGCACCGCGGCCAGGTGTCCGGCCTCGTAGGCCACGCCCGGGCGCGCCTGCGCCAGCGCGGCGGCGTGCGCGGCGCCGACCAGGTCGTGCAGGGCGCGTTGTTCGGCGCTGAAGCGGCCGCTGGCCGGGAAGGTGCGGGTGATGTCGGCGGCATAGCCGCGGTATTCGGCGCCCGCGTCGACCAGCACCAGGTCGCCGTCGCGCAGGCGCGCGGCGTTGGCGCGGTAATGCAGCACGCAGGCGTTGTGGCCGCTGCCGACGATGCTGCCGTAGGCCGGCCAGGCGTCGCCGGCGCGGAATTCGCGCTCGATCTCGGCCTGCAGTTGGTATTCGTGCACGCCCGGCCGCGCCAGCCGCATCGCCGCACGATGTCCGGCCACGCTGAGGTCGGCGGCCACCTGCATCAGCGCGATCTCGTCGCGCGACTTGAACAGGCGCTGTTCGTGCAGCAGATGGCCCAGTTCCAGGAACTCGTGCGGCGGCTGCGCGCCGTGCCGCACCTGCTCGCGCACGCGCTTGACCCAGCCGATCAGCTTCAGGTCGAAATCGACGTCGCGGCCGAAGTGGTAATACACCCGCGAGCGGCCTTCCAGCAGCCCGGGCAGGATCTCGTCGAGGTCGTCGATCGGATAGGCATCGTCCATGCCATAGCGCTCGACCGCGCCTTCCTGGCCCGCCCGCGGGCCGTCCCAGGCTTCGCGCTCGGGGTCGCGTTCGCGACAGAACAACAGCGCCTCGCCGTGGCGGCGGCCGGGGACCAGCACCAGCACCGCGTCCGGCTCGGGGAAGCCGCACAGATACCAGAAGTCCGAATCCTGCCGGTACGGATAGTGCGTGTCGTGGCTGCGCACCCGCTCCGGCGCACTGGGCAGCACCAGGATGGCCTGTTCGCCGGCCATGTCCATCAGTTGCCGGCGCCGGCGCGCGTACTCGCCGGAGGAAATCCCGGTGAGCCGCTTCATCAGTTCAGGCGCTGCCGATGGCGCGGGCCGAGCACGCAGTCGCTGTGCAGCAGCAGCACCGCCACGCGCACGAACTCCTCGATCTCGGCCAGTGCGTCCTCGTCCTCGTCGCCACTGTCGAAATCGTCGGCGCTGGCCTGGGCCAGGCGCGCCACGTCCTGCAGCGCTTCCTGCCCTTCCTCGGACAGCGGCGGCGCGGCCCCTGCGGCCAGGCCGAAGCCGCCGAGGAAGCCGCGACACCAGTCGAACAGCGCGTCGGCGCGCTCGGGCAGCGGCGCGCCGGCATCGGCCAGCACCAGGTCGAAACCGAAATCGCGGTCGTTCAGTTGCGCAGTCGTGGCCTCGCGCAGGCGGTCCAGCGCGTCGCCGGGGCGCGGCGCGGCGAGGCTGGCGTCGGCGAGCACGGCCGCCGGCCATGCCGGCAACTCGGCGCCGCCGCCGGCCAGCCAGCCGCACAGGCCGCCGTGCAGTTCGGCCGCCGATGCAGCCAGGCCAAGCGTCCGGCTGGCATCGGCGATCTGGTCGGCAGTGGGAAGTTCGGTCATGGAGCAAGCCTGTCGGGCGCTGGCCGCGGGCCTGTCGAGGCCTGCGGCGGAATCGTGACTGCGCAGTGTAGCAATCGCGTGTGCGCCGCCGCTTGTGGTGGCTTCCGGCACGCGCCTACACTCCACCACCCGTTCTTTGACAGAAGTCACTTTCCGCCATGCCATTGGAGCACGTTGCTGCAGGAGCTGCGGAAAGAACCGGCCTCGCCTTGTTCGGCGAGACCTTGCTGGCCGCATGGCCGCTGGTCGCGCTCGCCGCGCTGGCCGCCGGCGGGGTGGCGGCGCTGTTCGCGCTGCGTTCGCGTCGGCGCCTGCGCGAGCAACTGCAACGGCACGCGCAACTGCAACAACGCGACCAGCACCTGAAGCTGGCGCTGTGGGCCTCGGGCGAACACTTCTGGGATTACGACCTGCAACAGCGCAGGTTGCGGCTGATGCGCGCCGACGAGGCCACGCCGCACGCGCAGGACATCGGCCTGGTGATCCGCGAGAACGAGCCGCTGCGGATCCATCCCGACGACATGCAGCAGGCGCGGCAGGTGCTGCAGGAGCACCTGCAGGGCCTGACCGCGATCTACACCGCCGAGTACCGGGTGGACCTGGCCGGCGACGGGGTCTGGCACTGGGCGCGGGTGCGCGGCCGCGTGGTCGACTACGACGCCAGCGGCGCGCCGCGCCGGCTCGCCGGCACTGCACGCGACATCACCTCGCACCGCCAGGCCGACCTGGAGCGGCGCATCGCCGCCGAAGTGCTGCGCAGCATGGGCGAGGCGGTCGCCGTGCTCGACGAGGACCGCCGCTTCATCTCGGTCAACCCGGCCTTCACCCGCATCACCGGCTACAGCGAGCGCGAGGTACTGGGCCAGCCGATGGCGCTGATCGACCACGCGCCGGAAACGCCGGCGGCCCCGGTGGCCGACCACGGCCGGCACTGGCGTGGCGAGGCCTGGAAGCGGCGCAAGGACGGCCAGGAGATCCTCTGCCACCTGCGCCGCAACACCGTGGTCGACGCCGACGGCCGCCAGAGCTTCCAGGTGGTGGTGCTGGAAGACATCACCGAACAGAAGCGCGCCGAGCAGGAACTGCGCTACCTGGCCAACTACGACACGCTGACCAGCCTGCCCAACCGTGCGCTGCTGTCCGAACGCCTGGCGCGGGCGATCGTGCGGGCGCGGCGCCAGGCCGGCTCGGTCGCGGTGCTGTTCCTGGACCTGGACCGCTTCAAGGACATCAACGATTCGCTCGGCCACGCGGTCGGCGACCGCGTGCTGCGCGCGGTGGCCGAACGCCTGCAGCAGGCGGTGGGGCCGCAGCACACGGTGGCGCGCCTGGCCGGCGACGAGTTCACCGTGGTGGTCGAGGACATCGTCAGCCAGGGCGAGGCCGAGGCGGTGGCCGCCCGCGTGCTGGCCGCGTTCGAAGCGCCGCTGCGGCTGGACGAACGCCGCGAGGTCGCGGTCTCCACCTCCATCGGCATCTCCCTGTTCCCGCAGCACGCGTTGCTGCCGAGCGAGTTGCTCAAGCACGCCGACACCGCGATGTACCAGGCCAAGGCCGCCGGGCGCCGCAACGCGCAGGTGTACTCGGCGCGCATGGACGAGGCCACCCGCCACCGCGCCACCCTGGCCAGCACGCTGCGCAAGATCCCGCTGGATCAGGAACTGAAGCTGGTCTACCAGCCGCGCTACTCGCTGCGCACGCAGCGGGTGGTCGGCGTGGAAGCGCTGCTGCGCTGGCACAGCGCCGATTTCGGGCCGGTCTCGCCGAGCCAGTTCATCCCGTTGGCCGAGGAGACCGGGCTGATCCTGGAGATCGGCGAATGGGTGCTGCGCCAGGCCTGCGGCGCGCTGCGCGACTGGCGGCGGATGGGGCTGACCGACCTGTGCATGTCGGTGAACGTCTCGGCGATCCAGCTCGAGCGCGGCAACCTGCCGGAACTGATGGCCGGGATCCTCGCCGAAACCGGCGTGCCGGCCGCCAACATCGAACTGGAACTGACCGAGAGCGTGGTGATGTCGCAGGTCGGCAAGAACGCCGAACTGCTGCGCGCCTGCCGCAAATTGGGGCTGACCCTGGCCATCGACGACTTCGGCACCGGCTATTCGTCGCTGGCCTATCTGAAGCGGCTGCCGATCAACACCCTGAAGATCGACCAGGAATTCATCGGCGACCTCACCCGCGACCCGGACGACGAGGCGATCACCAGCACCATCATCGCGATGGGCCACTCGCTGGCGCTGAAGGTGGTGGCCGAGGGCGTCGAGGACGCCGGGCAGTTGGCGTTCCTGCGCGCGCACGGCTGCGACGAGATCCAGGGCCACCTGGTGGCGCCGGCGCTGGAGCCGGACGCCTGCCTGCGCCTGCTGCAGCAACCGCTGCGGCTGCCTGCCTGAGCGCCGGCCATGGCGCCGCCGCGCGGCGTCTTGACCGCCCCTCGGGCGCATGCCTATCGTGAGCGCCATGGACAGCCCTGACGCCCTCGCCGAGCTTCGCGCCCTTGCCGCACGCGTGGAAACGCTGGTCGAGCGCTGCCAGCGCCTGTCCGACGAGAACCGCAGCCTGCGCCAGCAGCAGGAACACCTGATCGGCGAGCGCTCGCAGTTGCTGACCAAGAACGAACAGGCGCGTTCGCGCGTGGAAGCGATGATCGCCCGGCTGAAGTCCCTGGAGCAGCACACGTGAGCGAGCCGGTCAGCGTCCGCATCCTCGACCGCGAATACACCGTCGGCGTCGAGGCCGAAGAACGCGACGGCCTGCTCGCCGCCGCGCGCCTGCTCGACGCGAAGATGCGCGAGGTGCGCGGCAGCAACCGCATGGCCGCGGTGGACCGCGTCGCCGTCCTCGCGGCACTGAACCTGGCGCACGAGTTGCAGCAACTGCGCGACGAACAGGCCAAGCACGAACGCGAGATGGTGCGCACACTCGCCGATCTCAATCGGCGCCTGGACAGCGTGGTCGATACGACGCGCTGATCCGCACGTGGCGCCGCGATCATCAACGTGAATTGCAACGTACCGAAGGACCAACGAACGGACTAGCCAAGCGCGATCACGGCGCTATACTCCACTTGCGTTCTCTGCTGTGAACGACAGCGTGTGCAAACATTCGCCTTGTCCCTTAATGACGACCACGGGGTGGCGACGGAATCGGGAGTGCAGGTCCGCCTCGTAGCGGGAAGCCCGATGATTCTCCAGCCATCCCACTTGAACCCCGGGTTCAAGGTCGTTTCGCACGCATCGTCACGGCGGAGAATGCAATTTTTCCAGGAAGCGGCGCCGCAAGGCGCCGTTTCCTTTTGTGCGTCCGCAACGTGCGCCTTCACCACGCCGTCGTCGCCGGCGCATGACGGGCACCACGCGTTCTCGCACCGGCCGAAACCCAGGATACTGGTCTCCCCACCACGGAGATCCCGGATTGCCGACGCTCGCCCAGATCCTCGACCGTTTCGACCCCGCCGCGGGATTCGACGTCCCCGCCAGTTGGCGGCAAGGCCGCACCGCCTTCGGCGGACTGTCCGCGGCGCTGGCGCTGCAGACCGCGCTGCGCACGGCACCGTCCGCGTTGCCGCCGCTGAAGTCGGCGCACATCGGGTTCATCGGCCCCGCCGACGGCATCCTGCGCTTCGATGCGCAGGTGCTGCGCCAGGGCAAGTCCGCCACCTCGGTGGGCGTCGATTGCATCGCCGACGGACAGGTCGCCCTGCGCGCGGCCTTGCTGTTCGCGCAGCCGCGGCCCAGCCGCATCGCCCATGACTTCCTGCCGGCGCGGCCGGCGGTCGTCGGTCCCGACGAAGCGACGCTGATCGCCGACAGCGCCGCGACCCCGGCCTTCGTCGCCAACTTCGACATGCGCCTGGCCGGCGGCGCGCTGCCACTGTCCGCCGCGGCCGACCCGGAATTGCTGGTGTGGGCGCGCCATCGCCACGCCGGCGGCGTGGACCCGAGCGTGGCCCTGGTCGCGCTGGGCGACTGCCTGCCGCCGGCGGCGATGACCTGCTTCACCGAGCCGGCACCGGTCAGTTCGATGACCTGGAGCCTGGACTTCCCGCAACCGGCCAGCGTCGGCGACTGGTTCCTGCTGCGCTCGGCCAGCCGCCATGCCGAGGACGGCTACTCGCTGCAGGACATGCAGATCTGGGATACGGCCGGGCGGCTGGTGCTGTGGGGCCGGCAGACGGTGGCGCTGTACGCGTGATCGCCGCAGCGGCGCGCGCCTGCTGGTCAGTGCGCGCGCCGACGCCGACAATAGCGCCCTCTTTCGCCACGCCTGCCCGATGACTGCCGACGACCGCGACTCCCTGCGCCAGGACCTGCGCGCGCGCCGCCGCGCGCTCTCCGCGCCCGTGCGCCTGGCCGCCGCCGACGCGCTGGCGCAGCGATTGCTGGACCTGCCGTTCGCGCCGCAGCAGGGCCATGTCGGCGGCTACTGGGCGATGGACGGGGAGATCGCGCTGCACCGCTGGCAACTGTCGTTGCCCGAGGCGGTGCAGTACTGCCTGCCGATGCTCAGCGGCGATACCCTGCGCTTCGCGCCGTGGCGCCCCGGGCAGCCGCTGCGCGCCAACCGCTACGGCATTCCCGAGCCCGACGTCGACCCGGCCACGACCCTGGCGCCGGCACAGATGGCGCTGGTGGTGACGCCGCTGGTCGGCTTCGATGCCGCCGGCGGCCGCCTGGGCATGGGGGGCGGCTGGTATGATCGCAGCTTCGCTTTCCGCCAGCGGCAGGCGCCGCCGCCCTGGCTGGTCGGGGCCGCCTTCGACGCACAGCAGGTCGCGGCCTTGCCGCTCGCGGCCTGGGACGTGGCGCTGGACGCGGTCTGCACCGAATCCCTCACCCTGTCGACCGCGCACGATTCCCCCGCATGACCGCACGCACCCGCTATTGGCTGATGAAGTCCGAACCGGACGCCTTCTCGATCGACGACCTGCAGCGGGTCGGCACCGAACCCTGGAACGGCGTGCGCAACTACCAGGCGCGCAACTTCATGCGCGACGGCATGAAGGTCGGCGACGGCATCCTGTTCTACCACTCCAACTGCAAGGTGCCGGGCATCGTCGGCGTGGCGCGCGTGGCCAGCCAGGCCTATCCCGACGCCACCCAGTTCGACCCGTCCTCCGACTACCACGACCCCAAAGCCACCCCGGAGCAACCGCGCTGGTACCTGGTGGACGTGGCGTTCGAGCGCAAGCTGGCGCGCACCATCGCCCTGGACGAGATCAAGCAGCACGCCGACGCGCTGGGCGAGGGCTTCCCGCTGGTCGCCCGCGGCAACCGCCTGTCGGTGTTCCCGGTCAGCGCCGCGCAGTGGAAGCTGCTGCTTTCTCTCGAATAGCCGGGATTCGGGAGTGGGGATTGGGGATTCGCCCGGTCCCATCCGCCGACCCGCTTTTCACGAATCCCCAATCCCGAATCCCCACTCCCGAGCTCTTCCCATGTCAGAAGCCAAACGTCTTGCCGCCGAGAAAGCCATCGACTACGTCCAGGACGGGATGATCGTCGGCGTCGGCACCGGCTCCACCGTCGCCTATTTCATCGACGCGCTCGGCCGCATCGGCCACCGCATCAAGGGTGCGGTGTCCAGTTCCGAGCAGAGCACCGCGCGCCTGCGCCAGCACGGCATCGAGGTGCTGGAGCTGAACCACACCGGCAACCTGTCGCTGTACGTGGACGGCGCCGACGAGTGCGATCCGAACAAGTGCCTGATCAAGGGCGGCGGCGCCGCGCTGACCCGCGAGAAGATCATCGCCGAGGCCAGCGAGCGCTTCATCTGCATCATCGACCCGAGCAAGCAGGTGCAGACCCTGGGCGCGTTCCCGCTGCCGATCGAAGTGATCCCGATGGCGCGCAGCCTGGTCGCCCGCGAGATCCTGGCGCGCACCGGCGGCCAGCCGGTCTGGCGCGACGGCGTGATCACCGACAACGGCAACGTGGTGCTGGACGTGCACCACCTGTCGATTACCGACCCGGTGGCGCTCGAGCGCGAACTGAACCAGATCCCGGGCGTGGTCTGCGTCGGCCTGTTCGCGCGCCGCCCGGCCGATGTGGTGATCGTCGGTGGCGAGCCGCCGCGCGTCTTTTGACGCGCGCTGGCGCGCGCGCGGGATTGGGGATTTGGGATTGGGGATTCGCAACGGCGGGGATCCCAGCTTTTACGAATCCCCAATCCCGAATCCCCAATCCCCAATCCCCGCTCTCTTGACTCGTCGCGCACCTTGCAACAAGGTGCGCGCTGTCCTCCCTGCCCTGGTCCGCCCATGTCCCTTTTCCGCGCGCTCTGCGTCCTTCTCCTGCTCGCCCTCAGCGGCTGCGCCAGCGCCGGCGGGGACCATTGGGTGGAACTGGGCGGACATCGCTACGAAGTGGAGCTGGCGCAGAACGACGCGACCCGCGCGCGCGGGCTGATGTTCCGCGACCAGATGGAAACCGACCACGGCATGCTGTTCATCCACGACCGCGAAGAACCGCAGGCGTACTGGATGAAGAACACCAAGATCCCGCTGGACATCCTGTACTTCGACAACCAGCGCAAGCTGGTGGCGCAGCAGCGCGACGTGCCGCCGTGCTCGGCCGGCGACGCCTGCCCGCCCTACCCCAGCAACGCGCCGGCGCGCTACGTGCTCGAACTCAACGCCGGCCAGGCCGAGCAGTTGAAGCTGCAGGACGGCACCGAACTGCGCTTCGGCCCCGGCATTCCGCAGGGCCACTGAGCCGCCCGCAGCCCCGGCCGGGGTCGGGAAAACGCCTCGTCGCCACGGCGCTGAACCCGACACCGCTGTCGGGAACGGCCGGACTTGATCGGGCCCGGCTTTGCCGCCAGTCTTGGGCCATGGCCGCCCGATTGACATTGCCGAGCTGGAATACCCTGGCCGCGCTGGACGACGATGCCCTGCCGCTGCTGGCGACCGCCCTGCTGATCGCCCGCGACGAGTATCCGGAACTGGATGCCGCCCATTACGACACCCTGGCGCAGAGCCACGCCGACCACCTGCGGCACGAGGTGGCGATGATCGAGCAGTGGCCGCTGAAGATGGCGGCGATCAATCGCCACCTGTTCGAAGAACTGGGCTATAGCGGCAACCACGACGAGTATTACGACCCGCGCAACAGCTACATGAATCAGGTGTTCGAGCGGCGCCTGGGCAACCCGATCTCGCTGGCGCTGGTGCAGATGGACGTGGCGCGGCGCCTGGACATCCCGCTCGACGGCGTGTCCTTCCCCGGGCATTTCCTGGTGCGCCTGCCGGTGGACGACGGCCTGCTGGTGATGGACCCGTTCAACGGCGGGCGTCCGCTGGCGGTGGAGGAACTGCGCGAGCGCGCGCGGCCGCACATGGGCGGCGAAAGCCCGGACGACCGCGCCCTGTTGCAGATCCTGGATCCGGCGCCGCACCGCGCGATCCTCGCCCGGGTCCTGCGCAACCTGCATGGCCTGTATGCCGAACGCGACGAGTGGGACCGCGCCGCACGCAGCGCCGACCGCGTGCTCAAGCTGATGCCGGACCAGCCCGAAGCCCTGCGCGACCGCGGCATGGCCTACCTGCAGATGGATTACGTCCCCGGCGCACGCCGCGACCTGGGACGTTACCTGCAACTGAACCCCGAAGCCTCCGACGCATTGCCGATCCGCGAGCGCCTGGTGGAACTGAGCGCGCGCGCGCAGCGGATGCATTGAGGGCGGGGATTCGAGATTGGGGATTGGGGATTGGGGATTCGCAAGAGCGGCTGCGGCGTGATCTGACGCGTCGCTAAGCAACGCGGCTTTTTTCTTGAGGGCTTCCGGGCTGAAGGCGCTCAGGATGGCTTGCAGATTACGGATCGCCGCTCTTGCGAATCCCCAATCCCGACTCCCCAATCCCAGCCCTCACTCCATCTCCACCATCTCGAAATCGTCCTTGGTCACGCCGCAGTCCGGGCAGGTCCAGGTGTCGGGCACGTCGTCCCAGCGGGTGCCGGGGGCGATGCCTTCTTCCGGCAGGCCGTCGGCCTCGTTGTAGATGAACCCGCAGACGACGCACATCCAGGTGCGATAGGTGGTGGCGCTGGCGTCGCTCATTGGATAATCGCAGGTCACAGTCGGAACGGCATTGTCCCATCGCCGCCGACGCATCGGAAGGCTTGGCAATGAACGCATCCCCGGCGCCGCGCGGCGTGTACCTGATCACCCCCGACGAAGCCGACGGCGCGCACCTGCTGGCGCGGGTGGCGCCGCTGCTGGACCAGGGCGTGACCTGGCTGCAGTACCGCAACAAGCGCGCCGACGCGGCGCAGCGGCGCGAGCAGGCCGCGGCGCTGCAATCGCTCTGCGCACAGGCCGGCGTGCCGCTGCTCGTCAACGACGACGTCGCGCTGGCGCAGGCGGTGGGCGCGGTCGGCGTGCATCTGGGCGAGGACGATGGCGATCTGGCCGCCGCGCGCGCTGCGCTCGGGCCGCACGCGTTGATCGGAGCGTCCTGCTACGACGATCTGAACCTTGCCCGCAACGCCGCGGCGGCCGGCGCCAGCTACGTCGCCTTCGGCGCATTCTTCCCCACCCGCAGCAAGGTCACCACGCGCCGCGCCACGCCGGACCTGCTGCGCGATGCGGCGGCGCTGGGCCTGCCGCGCGTGGCGATCGGCGGCCTCACGCCGGACAACGCGCGTCCGCTGGTCGCGGCCGGCGCCGATCTTCTGGCGGTGATCAGCGGCGTGTTCGATGCGCCCGATCCGCGCGCGGCGCTGGCCGCGTACCGGGCGTGTTTCGACTGAGGCACTCGCGCTTCCCTTCTCCCCTCGGGACCATGGCCCCCTTCTCGGGGGAAGGTGCCCCGAAGGGGCGGATGAGGGTGCGGGCGCAGCCTCGTGCACCCAAACACCGCGCGTCGCTTCGCGCCGGACCCTCACCCCAACCCCTCTCCCGACGGGAGAGGGGCTTTGGCCTCTCCCTTCTCCCCTCGGGGGAAGGGGCCCCGCAGGGGTGGATGAGGGTACGGGCGCAGCCTCGTGCACCCAAACATCGCGCGCCGCTCCGCGCCGGGCCCTCACCCCGCCCCCTCTCCCGGAGGGAGAGGGGCTAGCCGCTCCCTTCTCCCCCCGGGAGAAGGTGCCCCAAAGGGGCGGATGAGGGTGCGGGCGCAGCCTCATGCACCCAAACATCACGCTTCGCTTCGCGCCGGACCCTCACCCCAACCCCTCTCCCGACGGGAGAGGGGCTTTGGCCTTTCCCTTCTCCCCTCGAGAGAAGGTGCCCCGCAGGGGCGGATGAGGGTGCGGGCGAAGCCTCGTGCACCCAAACATCGCGCGTCGCTCCGCGCCGGACCCTCACCCCAACCCCTCTCCCGACGGGAGAGGGGCTAGCGCTGTTCCTTCTCCCTGCGGGACCATGGCCCCCTTTTCGGGAGAAGGTGCCCCGCAGGGGCGGATGAGGGTACGGGCGCAGCCTCGTGCACCCAAACACCGCGCGTCGCTTCGCACCGGCCCCTCACCCCAACCCCTCTCCCGATGGGAGAGGGGTTTGTCACTGCGCGGCGCCGACCGCAGCGAATCGGCAACATGGCGCACACCGTCAGCAGCCGCGACAATAGACGGCCTCGCTCCGCGCCCGGCCGGTCGGCCTGGCCAGCATCGCCAAGGATTTCCGCTCATGTCCCATTCCCGCTCGCATGCCCTTTTCGCCCAAGCGCAGTCGCTGATTCCCGGCGGCGTCAATTCGCCGGTGCGCGCCTTCAAGTCGGTGGGCGGCGAGCCGTTCTTCGTGCAGCGCGCCGATGGCCCGTACCTGTACGACGTCGACGGCCACCGCTACATCGACTACGTGGGCTCGTGGGGGCCGATGATCGCCGGGCACAACCATCCGGCGGTGCGCGAAGCGGTGCAGCGCGCGATCGGCGATGGGCTGTCGTTCGGCGCGCCGTGTCCGGCCGAGGTGACGATTGCGCAGACCATCACCCGGCTGGTGCCGTCCTGCGAGATGGTGCGCATGGTCAACTCCGGCACCGAAGCCACGCTGTCGGCGGTGCGGCTGGCGCGCGGCGCCACCGGACGCAACCGCATCGTCAAGTTCGAGGGCTGCTACCACGGCCACGGCGATTCGTTTCTGGTCAAGGCCGGCAGCGGCATGCTGACCCTGGGCGTGCCGACCTCGCCGGGCGTGCCGGCCGGCTTGAGCGAACTCACCGCCACCCTGGCCTACAACGATGCCGAGGGCGCCACCGCGCTGTTCGAGGAGATCGGCCACGACATCGCCGCGGTCATCATTGAGCCCGTCGTCGGCAACGCCAACTGCATCCCCCCGCGCCCGGGCTATCTGCAGCACCTGCGCGCCCTGTGCACGCAGCACGGCGCGCTGCTGATCTTCGACGAGGTGATGACCGGGTTCCGCGTCGCCCTGGGCGGCGCGCAGGCGCACTACGGGGTCACGCCGGACCTGACCACCTTCGGCAAGATCATCGGTGGCGGCATGCCGGTGGGTGCCTATGGCGGGCGCGCCGACCTGATGCGGCAGGTGGCGCCGTCCGGGCCGATCTACCAGGCCGGCACGCTCAGCGGCAATCCGGTGGCGATGGCCGCGGGGCTGGCGATGCTGGAACTGATCCAAGAGCCGGGCTTCCACCAGCGCCTGGACACGGCCACCGCGCAACTGTGCGCCGGCCTGGAAGCCGCCGCGGCGGCGGCCGGCGTAGCGGTCACCACCAACCAGGTCGGGGCGATGTTCGGGCTGTTCTTCACCACCGAGAAGGTGGAGACCTATGCGCAGGCCACCGCCTGCGATACCGCCGCGTTCAACCGCTTCTTCCACGCGATGCTGGAACGCGGCGTGTTCCTGGCGCCGTCGGCCTACGAGGCCGGCTTCGTCTCCAGTGCGCACGACCAGGACGTGCTGGAGGCCACCCTGGCCGCGGCGCGCGAGGCGTTCGCGGTGGTCGCCGCCGGCTGAGATGCCGGCGCCGCGCCGCTGCGCTGGATCAGCCGAACACGAACTTGCCCTTCATCACCGCCCAGTGCCCCGGGAACGAGCAGAAGAAGGTGTAGTCGCCGCCCTTGCTCAGCTTGGCGGTGGAGAACTTGACCGTGTCCGACTGCCCGGCGCCGATCACCTTGGTGTGGGCGATGATCCGCGGATCGTTCTTGGGCAGGTAGTTGTCGGCCAGGCTGGAACTGGTGCCGGCATTGGCCACCGCCTGGAAATCCGGGGTCTTGGTCAGCACCCAGTTGTGGCCCATCACCGCGGCGGCGAGCTTGCCGCTGTGCTTGAGCGTCACCGCCACCTCGGTGCAATCGGCCGCGACCTTGATCTGGGTCTGGTCGAAGGACATCTGGTCGGTGCCGGTGATGGTCACCGCGCAGGTCTTGGACCAGGCGGCAGGCGCGAACGCGAGGCCGGCAAGGACGAGCAGCAGGGATGGAAACTTGGTGTTCAAGGCGGATTCCTCGGCAAGAAAGACAACACTGCGCCACGGCAGGTCGCGCGCGGCGGCGTGCCCCGACTGTCGGCCGGCCCGCGATGGCTTGTCAACGACAAGCGATGGCGCATTGCATCATCGGCACCCGCCGTGGCGCATGGCGATGACCCCGCAAAGAGGCGTGAGCTTCGCTGCTCCAGCACCACGCCAACCGCCACTCTCCCAGGCTCCCTCATGTCCGCAATGACCCGCGCGCAGCCGGCGCTGCTGCTGCTCGATTTCGACGGCGTGCTGGCGCGCTACACGCGTGCCGACCGCATCGCCGCGCTGGCCGCGCACTGCCGCTGCGAGGCCGCACAGGTGCGCGAGGTGCTGTTCGGCTCCGGACTGGAGACCGCCTACGACGGCGGCGAACTCGACACCGCCGCCTACCTGCAGCGATTGAGTGCGGGCCTGGGCGCCACGGTGGACGCGGATGCGTGGATCGCCGCGCGGGTAGCCGCCAGCCGCGCCGACGCCGGCGTGGTCGCGCAGGTGCTGGCACTCGCCGAGCGCGTGGCCATTGGCGTGCTGACCAACAACGGCGCGCTGATGGCGCAGGCGATGCCGCAGATCGTGCCCGCGCTGTTTCCGCTGCTGCACGGGCGCGTGCTGTGCAGCGGCAGCCTGGGCGGGCGCAAGCCGGACGCGACGGTGTATCGGCACGCGCTGACGCACTTCGATGTCGCCCCGCGGCAGGCGCTGTTCATCGACGACCTGTTCGTCAACGTGCGCGGCGCCCGCGCGATCGGCATGGCCGCGGAAACCGCCAGCGGCGCGCGCGCCCTGCGCCGCGCGCTGGCGCGGCACGGCCTGGGCTGAGTCGCCGACTCAGCGCGCAGCGAGGTAGGCGCGCAGCGCGCTGCGCAACCGCACCAGGCCTTCGCTCAGTTCGGCATCGGTGAGGTTGAGCGCGGGCACGAAGCGCAGCACGTCCGGACCCGCCTGCAGGGTCAGCAAACCATGCGCGGCGGCGTGATCGAGGATGGCGCCGGCCTGTCCGGCATGCGCCGGCGCTAGCACCGCACCCAGCATCAGCCCGCGGCCGCGAACCTGCGAGAACAACGCGAACTCGTCGTTGAGCGCCGCCAGGCCTGCACGCAGCGCCGCCGATTGCCGCGACACGTTGGCGGCGATCGCCGTCGAGGCCAGCTTGCGCAGCGCCACCCGCGCCACCGCCGCGGCCAGCGGGTTGCCGCCGAAGGTGGTGCCGTGCGCGCCGAACTGCATGGTCTCGGCGACCTTCGGCCCGGCCAGCAGCGCGCCGATCGGGAAGCCGCCGCCCAGCGCCTTGGCCAGGGTCACGATGTCGGGGGTGACCTGGTCCTGCCAGTGCGCGAACAGGGTGCCGGTGCGGCCCATGCCGCACTGGATCTCGTCCAGCACCAGCAGCGCGCCGTGGTGGTCGCACAGCGCCCGCACCTGCGCCAGGAAGCCCGGCGCCGCCGGCATCACCCCGCCCTCGCCCTGCACAGGCTCCAGCATCACCGCGGCCACGTCGCCGGCGGCCATCGCCGTTTCCAGCTGCACGATGTCGTTGAAGTCGACGTAGCGGAAACCGCCGGGCAGCGGCTCGTAGCCTTCCTGGTACTTGGGCTGCGCGGTGGCGGTCACCGCGGCCAGGGTGCGGCCGTGGAAGCTGCCGCGGAAGGTGACGATCACCCGCCGCTGCGGCGGCCGGCCCTGGGCGGTGGCCCACTTGCGCACCAGCTTGATCGCCGCCTCGTTGGCCTCGGCGCCGGAATTGCACAGGTAGGCCTTCTCCGCGAAGCGCGAGGCCACCACCAGCTCCTCGACCAGGCGCAGCGGCGGCTCGCTGTAGAACACGTTGCTGGTGTGCCACAGCTTGCCGGCCTGTTCGAGCAGCGCCGCCTGCAGGTCCGGATCGTTGTGGCCGAGCCCGCACACGGCGATGCCGGCGGACAGGTCGATGTAGTCGCGCCCCTCGCTGTCCCACACCCGCGCGCCCTGGCCGCGCTCCAGCACCAGTTGGCGCGGACGGTAGATCGGCAGCGCGTAGCGTTGGCCGAGGGCGATCAGCTCCGCGGCGGAAGAAGCGGTCATCGAGGCAGTCCTGCGGGGAAAGCGCCGATTATAAGACCGCCGGCAGCGCACGGCCGGGGACTGCCGGCCGCCGCCTGGACCGACGGGGCGGCAGGCTGCTGTGCCACCACGCCGTTGCTCGACATGTGGGAGGGACTTCAGTCCCGACGCTTCAGCGCTACGGCGTCGGGGCTGAAGCCCCTCCCACAAGGGGTTCTGCAGCAGCCGCGTCGCATCCGATCAGGACGCCGCCTGCCGCGGCGTGCGCGCCCGCGACCGCAAGGCGGCTCGGGTAGCATGGGCGCATGCGATTTTTCCTCGATTCCCAGCTCGCCCCGGCGACCGAGCACGGCTGGCGGCGCCGCTGGTTCGACATCATCTACCGGCACGACACCAAGCCTTCGCGCAACTTCGACCTGTTGCTGGTCGCGGCGATCCTGGCCAGCGTCGCGGTGATCCTGGCCGACAGCGTGCCGGCGCTGCACACCCGCCACGGCAGCACCCTGTACGTGCTGGAGTGGGGCTTCACCGCGCTGTTCACCGCCGAGTACGCGCTGCGCCTGGCCACGGTGAAACGGCCGCTGCGCTATGCGCTGAGCTTCTGGGGCGTGATCGACCTGTTGTCGATCCTGCCCACCTACATCTCGTTTCTGCTGCCCGGCGCGCAGACCCTGCTGGTGGTGCGCGTGCTGCGGGTGCTGCGGCTGTTCCGCATCCTCAAGCTGACCCGCTACGTCGAGGAAAGCAGCCTGCTGGTCGATGCGCTGTGGCGCAGCCGGCGCAAGGTGTTCGTGTTCCTGTTCACGGTGATCACCCTGGTGGTGATCTTCGGCGCGTTGATGTACGTGGTCGAAGGCCCGGCCAACGGCTTCACCAGCATCCCTACCGCGATGTACTGGGCGGTGGTGACGATGGCCACGGTCGGCTTCGGCGACATCGCCCCGCTCACCCCGCTGGGTCGCGCCATCACCTCGGTGCTGATCCTGATCGGCTACAGCATCATTGCCGTGCCCACCGGCATCTACACCGCGGAACTGGCCAACAGCCTGCGCGATGCCGACCGCAGCCGCGCGCCGGATCGACGCACCTGCGCGCACTGCGGCCTGCACGGCCACGACCGCAACGCCGGCTATTGCCGGGGCTGCGGCCAGGCGTTGCCCGAGACGGTGCCCTGAGCCCTTACCAGACGCCCGTGTTCGGCATCGACGTCCACGGCTCGGCCGGCGCCAGCGCCTCGCCCTTCTGCAGCAGCTCGATCGAGATCAGGTCCGGGCTGCGCACGAAGGCCATGCGCCCGTCGCGCGGCGGACGGTTGATGGTCACGCCGAGCGACTGCAGGTGCGCGCAGAGGGCGTAGATGTCGTCGACCTCGAAGGCCAGGTGGCCGAAGTTGCGGGCGCTGCCGTAGTCCTCGTCCGAGCCCCAGTTGTAGGTCAGTTCGACCTCGGCTTCCGGGTTCTCCGGCGCGCCGAAGTACACCAGGGTGAACTTGCCGGCTTCGTTCTCAATGCGGCGGGTTTCGTGCAGGCCCAGCCCTTCGGTGAAGAACTTGCTGGTCTTCTCCAGGTCGTGGACGCGGATCATGGCGTGCAGGTATTTCATCGTGACAACTCCGAGGGTGGGGGATGGGACGCGCGCCGTACCGCAATGGCGCGCGGAAAGGGCGCATAGGGTAGCGCTGGCGGCGTGCAGGCATGGCGACGCCGCGGCAGGACCGGTTCAGCGGAAATAGCAGGCCTTCAACGGCAGCACCGCCGCGCCCACCGCGCTGGCATCGGCGGTGGCAGCGGCCGGCAGCAGCAGCGGCAACGGCCGCGCCTGGCCGCGGCGCGGCTGGTTGTCGATGCGCACGTGCGGAATCAGCCGCGTCGCCAGCTCGCGCGGCATGCGCCCGCCGAACACCACCGCCTGCGGATCGAAGATCGCCACGATCGCCGACACGATCAGCGACAGGCCCGGCGCCACCCGCGCGATCCAGCGCTCGATCGCCGGCCACGCCGGATCGTAGGCGGCCAGCAGCGCGCGGATGTCGGGCAGCGCGATGCCGTCTTCGGCCAGCAGTTGCCGCAACAGCTCCAGCGTGCCGCGCTCCAGCCCCTGCTGCGGCAGCATGCCGGCGAATTCGCCGGCGTTGCCGTGCGCGCCGCGCAGGCAGGTGCCGTCGATCACCACGCCGCCGCCCAGGCCGTAATTGAAGTGCAGATAGGCGAAGTCGCGGTATTGGCGGCCGATGCCGAGCAGGCTCTCCCCCGCCGCCGCCACCGTGCCGTCGTTGTCCACCCACACCGGCAGGCCCAGCGCCTCGGCCAGCCAGTCCCCGATCGACAGCTCGCCCAGCGCGCGCAGCGGCTCGGGCGGATTCATATGCACACCGTCCTCGACGAAGAAGCCGGTCATCGCCACCCCCGCGCCCAGGCGCGGACCGAGCCCGGCGCCGGCCGCCGCGGTCAGCGCCGCGTCGGCCTCGCGCAGTTGCGCCAGCAGTGCGGCCGGCTCGGTCGAGCGCAGCGCATGCTCGGCGGTGCCGCGGATCTGCCCGCTGAAATCCAGCAACGCCAGCGACAGCGCGTCGGTCGCGATCGCATAGCCGACGGTATGGCCGTAGCCGGGATTGAGCGCGATGCCCGCGCCCGGCTTGCCGCGGCCCGCGTGCGCCAGCGAGGCACCGATCGCGACCAGACCGCGCTCGGCTAGCGCGTCGACCAGACGCACCGCCGACTGCACGGTCAGCCCGGTGCTGCGGCTGAGATCGGCGCGGGTGGCGGTGCCGGCCAGGCGCAGGCGATCGAGCATGTGCCGCTCGTTGTCGCTGAGATCGGCATGGATGGCGTGGCGGGACTCGGGAAGACGCGGCAGGGCGACGGCGACTGGAGCGGGCATGGGCGGCGGTGGCGTGAAGACCCCGGCAGCATAGCCGCGCCGCGCGTGGTCATTGCGGCAGCGAACGCGATCGGATGGAACAGAGCGTTTTTGCGACGCGTCGCCGCCCTTGCGATCGCGGCTCGCAACGCCCGGCCGCGCGGCTACGGCACGCACGGCCATGCCGGGTCTCAGTCCAGGAACAGGTCCGGCAGCAGCGGCTGCGACGGATCCAGCGCGTAGCCGGACAACTCGTGCACCCCGGCCTCGGCCAGCACCGCGTCGTCGATCAGGAACTGGCCGTAGAAGCCAGCCGCCGGCCGGGTGAGCACGGCGTGCGCGGCGTCGGCCATGATCTCCGGGCGGCGGCCGTTGCCGGCGTCGACGCCGGGGATCATGTTCAGCGCCTCGGTGGCGATCAGCGTGCGCGGCCACAGCGCATTGACGGCAACGCCCTGCGGGCCGAACTCGCCGGCCAGGCCGAGGGTGACGAAACTCATGCCCATCTTCGCCAGCGTATAGCCGGTATGCGGCGCCCACCACTTCGGGTCCAGCGACGGCGGCGGCGCCAGGGTCAGGATGTGCGGGTTGGCGCTGCGCAGCAGGTGCGGCAGGCAGGCCTGCGCGCACAGGAAGCTGCCGCGCGCATTGACCTGCTGCATCAGGTCGAAGCGCTTCATCGGCGTCTCCAGCGTCCCGCGCAGCCAGATCGCGCTGGCGTTGTTGACCAGGATGTCGATGCCGCCGAAGGCCTCCACCGTCGCCGCCACCGCCGCACGCACCTGCTCTTCTTCGCGGATGTCGCACTTCAGTGCCAGCGCGCGCCCACCGGCCGCCTCCACCGCCGCCGCGGCGGTGTGGATGGTGCCGGGCAGCTTGGGATTGGGCACCGCCGACTTCGCCGCGATCGCCACATTGGCGCCATCGCGCGCCGCACGCAGCGCGATCGCCAGCCCGATGCCGCGCGAGGCGCCGGTGATGAAGAGGGTTTTACCTTGTAAGGTCACGGGATTGGGGAGTCGGGATTGGAGATTCGCCAAAGCTTAGCGCCTTGCCGTCCCAGCCAGCGCACTCGCAGACGCAGCGATCCGCCGTTACCAATCCCCAATCCCGAATCCCCACTCCCGGCCCTTCAGGGCTTCGGCCCCTGCCCCTCGTTGTCTTCCCACTTGAGCAGGCGCCGGGTCACGAAGCGGTACACCGGCTTGCCGCTGGCGAACCACAGTTCGCGCACCCAGGAATGGCGCTTGAGCAGGCGCCGCTCGACCGGGGTCAGGGCGTGCGCGCAGTACATGCGCTTGTGCTTGAGCAGATGGCGCAGGTCTTCGCGCGCCAGCAGGCGCATCCAGCGCGAACGCGGCGCGCCGCGCACGGCCAGCTGGAAATCGATCAGCGCCGGGCTGCCGTCGGCCAGCACCAGCCAGTTGGCCTCCTTTGCCAGGTCGTTGTGCGCCACCCCGCGCCGATGCACCTGTTGCAGCAGGCGCCGCGCAGCGCGGAAATAGGCCAGGTCGCCGCGCGGCGGCCGCTGGTACATCGCCGCGCCGTCCAGGTAGCTGCGGTCCAGGAAGGTGCCGTCCCAGCCGCGCAGCTGCGGCGTCGCCGCCATGCCGTTCAGCTGCCGCAAGGCGAGCGCCTCGCGCCGTGCCAGCCACCATGCGGGCAGCCGCAGCCACCACGGCGAGGCGGTGAGGTCGCGGCGGACGAAGCGCGCGTCGCCCTCGCCCAGCAGCAGGATGCGGCCGAAGCTGTCGGCCTTGAGGATCTGGACGGTGCGGGAAGCGGGGGCAGGCATCCGGCCAGTGTAGAGCGTGCGCCGCGGTTTGACGGGTCTGCACGGTCGCCCGTCACGCCAGGCTGGCACCTGGTCCGGTGCTGGTCACCTGGGCGTCGTGCCAGGCGCCACGCAAACCGCATCGGCGGATCCGCCGCCGCCTTGCGAAGCGGCGGCGTCACGCACCGGCCTCGGCGCGGCGGCGCTGCCATCACCGGCGCGGGACGGCGACCACGACGTGCCCGACGCCGGATCAGGTCTGCCGGGCGGCCCGGTTGCGCAAGGCCGGTCGCCCGACACGGCACCCCGACGCTAACGGACCGTCATCGTGCTCCCTCTATACTTGCCCGATGAATGCCTCATGGACCGATGCCACGCTGGAGTGGATCGCAGCACACCCCATCCTGGCCGGCGCGGTCATCTTCGCCATCGCGTTCTGCGATGCGGTCATCATCCTCGGCACCCTGGTACCGGCGCTGCCGCTGCTGTTCGCGATCGGCGTGCTGATCGGCCTGGGCCAGATCTCCGGCCCGTACGCGGTGGTCAGCGCCGCGCTCGGCGCGCTGATCGGCGATGCGCTCAGCTACTGGGTCGGCTACCGCTGGGGCGACCGGTTGCGCACCTACTGGCCGTTCAAGCGCTATCCGCAGTTGCTCGACCGTGGCGAGGCGATGTTCCGCCGCAACGCCTTCAAGAGCATCCTGGTGGCGCGCTACGTCGGCGCCATCCGTCCGTTCGTGCCGGCAGTGGCGGGCATGATGAAGATGCCGCTGCGGCGCTATCTGCTGCCCAGCAGCGTGGCCGCGGTGACCTGGTCGCTGCTGTTCCTGGGACCGGGCTGGCTGCTGGGCCAGGCCTACGACGCGGTGGCCGCGGTCGCCGGGCGCCTGTTCCTGGTGGTGGGCCTGCTGGCGCTGGCGCTGGGCCTGGTGTGGGCCATCGTGCTGTACGGCTACCGCTGGTCGGCCGGGCACATGGACGCACTGCTGGCGCGCGGCCTGGACTGGTCGCGCCGGCATCCGGTGCTGGGCCGCTACTCGATCGCGGTGTTCGACCCGCAGCGGCGCGAATCGGTGCCGCTGGCGATGCTGGCGGTGATGCTGCTGGCGCTGGGCTGGGGCTGGTTCGCGCTGCTGATGGTGGTGGTGGCGCACGGCGAGCCGCTGCGCCTGGACCTGGCCGTGCACGACCTGATGCTAGCCCTGCGCAACCCGCTGGCCGACTATCCGATGACCGCACTGGCCTCGCTCGGCAACTGGCAGGTGCTTGTGCCGCCGACCGCGCTGGGCCTGCTCTACCTGGCCTGGCGCCGGCGCTGGATGGCCGCGGCGCACTGGCTGGCGGCGCTGGCCTTCGGCCTGGCCCTGACCAAGCTGCTCGGCACCACCGTGCACGTGGTACGCCCGCCGGCGGCCAGCAGCGGTTTCGGCTTCCCCTCGGTGGCGGTGACCATGGCCACGATCAGCTTCGGCTTCTTCGCGGTGCTGATCGCGCGCGAGTTGCCCGGACGCTCGCGGGTATGGCCGTACCTGCTGTCCGGCGCGGTGGTGACCCTGATCGGCTTCGCCCGCCTGTACCTGGGCGCGCACTGGCTCAGCGACGTGGTCGGCGGCATGCTGTTCGGCATCTTCTGGCTGCTGGTGCTGGGCATCGCCTACCGCCGTCGCTTCAACCGCGGGTTCTGGATGAAGCCGCTGGCCTGGCTGTTCTACGGCGGCTTCGCGATCGCCGCGCTGTGGTACGCGCCGCGCCAGTTGGAACGCAAGCTGGCCAAGTTCGAACCGCCGCCGCCGCAGGTGACGCAACTGGCGGACGCGGCCTGGTGGCAGCACGACTGGCGCACCCTGCCGTCGCGGCGCAACGAGTTCGACGACGACCAGCGCTGGCCGCTGGACATCCAGGTGGCCGGGCCGCTGGCGCCGCTGCAGCGCCAGCTCGAAGCGGCCGGCTGGCGCGCGCAGCCGCAGGCCGGCTGGCAGCAGGCGCTGCAGTTGCTCGACTACAAGGCCACGCCGGCGCAGGTGCCGGTGCTGCCGGCGACGCTGGACACGCGCGTGGAATCGCTGCTAATGCTGCGCCCCGGCCCGAATCCGGACGAGCTGTACGCGCTGCGCCTGTGGCCGGCGCCGGCCCGCCTGCAGCCGGGCGACGTGCCGCTGTGGCTGGGCAGCGCGCAGAGCCTGCGCTACGAACGCCACTTCAACCTCATCGGGTTGTGGCGGCCGCTGCGCGGCGCCGATCCGGCGCTCAACGCCGTGACCGAGGCGCTGCACGCGCTGCCCACGCGCAAGGACATGCACCGCCGCAGCGAAATCCCGGTGCTGCTGGTACGCAGCGAAGGCGAAGCGCCGCCGTCGCCCTGAGCGGCGGCGGTACACACCTCAGCTTCTGACCGATCGGCGCCGCGCCGGCGTTGCGCTGCTCTGCAGCCGCCGGCGGGTGGCGATGGCGGCTACTTCACCTCTACCCGGATCGAACGCGAGTCGGTGGCGCGATCCTCCCAATGCCGCGAGTAGACGAGTTCGATCGCGCCGCTGCCGTGATCAGTGGCCTTGAAGGTGTAGGTGACAGTGCTGGGGCAACCCATGCGACCGGTGGCGCAGGCCGTACCGGGTGCATGCTCGATGTCGAGCAGCGCCAGCGGCGCGGGCAAGCTGCGCAAGGCCCAGGCGCTGCCGGTCGACCCGTTCTCGGAGAGGGTGACCGCGAACAGTTGCCCGCGCTGCAGGGCGAACGGCTTCATCGACGGCGCCAGGCAGGTCTTGGGCGACACTTGATCGGCATTGCCGGTGACCAGGGCGATGGAGCCGCGCGGGCAGTCTGTCTGAGCGGCTGCGGCAGCGGGCGCGGGGGCCGTCTCGGCGGCGATGGCGGGCAGGCTCGGACAGCCGCCGGCGGACAGCAACAACAGCAGGAAGGAACGCCTCATACGAAGTCCTCGATCGTGCGTGGATAGGACGTCAGGCCGCCAGGGCGGGATGCCGTTGCCGGCGGCCGGGCGCGGCCGCCGATCGCTGCCAAGCGTGGCCCGCGCCTGCTAGCGGCGCGCTGAATGCCGGCTGCGGCGCGCACGAGGGCCGCCTGGGGCGTGATCAATCGAGAACAACGGGTGACGATCGGGGCTGATGATGGCGCAGCGCCGCACGGATATTGGCCGCCCGTGCTCTACGTCAGACCAGGGCGGCGACACCGCCCTCGCCTGCCTCGCTCAGGGAATCCAGGCCAGCAACTGGTCCAGTCGCGCGTGCGGGTCGTCTTCCTGCAGCAGCGACAGGCGCTGGCGCTCGTCCAGCGGCAGCAGTTCGGCCATGCGCCAGCCGACCCAGGCGGCTTGGTCGAGCTGGCGCGGACCGGCCAGCGGATACACCGCGGCGGCCTGGTCGAGGATGCTGTCGAGCACCGTCGCCAACAGCGCATGCTGCGGACGCAGTTCGTCGTCGCCATCGGCCTCGCGCCATTCCACGTCGCCGACCACCAGGCCGTTGTCGCGGACCCGGCTGCGCAGCACGTGGAAGCGCCGCGCGCCGCGCAGGCTCAGCACCAGCACGCCGTCGGCGCCGACATCGAAATCGACGATGCGCGCCTCGGTGCCGAACGCCGCCGGCACCGCCGGGGCGCCGGTCTCGCTGCCGTCCAGGATCAGGCACACGCCGAAGCCGCTGTCGGTGCGCCCGCATTCGCGGACCAAGTCCAGATAGCGGCGCTCGAACACCCGCAGCTTGATCGAGGCGCCGGGCAGCAGCACCGCGTGCAGCGGGAACAGCGGCAGCGTGGTCCGCTGCGGGCTCACGCGCCGGCTCCGCCGTACGCGGCGAACCTCATTGCAGCGCCGCCAGGAAGCGCCGCGGTGCGCCGTCGAAGCCGCCGTTGGACATGAACACCACATGGTCGCCGGCGCGCGCCTGCGCCTGCAGCGCGGCCAGCAGGGCGTCCACGTCGGGCGCCGCGCAGGCATCCCCGCGCACCGCGGCGATCACCTTGCCCGCATCCCAGGCCAGTTCCGGCCGCTGCAGGAACACCACCGCGTCGGCGGCCTCCAGCGACGGCGCCAGCGCCTCGGCATGCGCGCCCAGCCGCATCGAATTGCTGCGCGGCTCCATCGCCACCACGATGCGCGCGGCACCGACCCTGGCGCGCAGGCCTTCGAGCGTGGTGCGGATGGCGGTGGGATGGTGGGCGAAGTCGTCGTAGACGGTGATGCCCTGCGCCTGGCCGAGCACTTCCAGGCGCCGCTTGACGCTGCGGAAGCGCGCCAGCGCCGGCATCACCTGCGCCGGCACCACGCCCACCGCGTGGGCGGCGGCCAGTGCGGCCAGTGCGTTCATCACGTTGTGGCGGCCGAGCAGCGGCCATTCCACCTCGCCCAGTTCACGGCCCTGCTGCAGCACCACGAAGCGGCTGCCGTCGGCGGCGAGCAGGCGTGCGCTCCACTCGAACGCCGGATCGAAGCCGAAGCGCTCCACCGGAGTCCAGCAGCCCATCGCCAGCACCTCGCGCAGGTGCGCGTCCTCGCCGTTGACGATCAGCCGGCCGCGGCGCGGCACGGTCCGCACCAGATGGTGGAACTGGCGCTGGATCGCGGCGACGTCGGGGAAGATGTCGGCGTGGTCGTATTCGAGGTTGTTGAGGATCGCCACCAGCGGCCGGTAGTGCACGAACTTGCTGCGCTTGTCGAAGAACGCGGTGTCGTACTCGTCGGCCTCGACCACAAACAGCGGCCGGCCCGCCAGGGCCGGCCCCTGATGTCCTTCTCCCTCCGGGAGAAGGTGGCGCGCAGCGCCGGATGCGGGTTCGGCGACTGGCAACCCCAGCCGCGCGGACACGCCGAAATCCTCGGCCACCCCCCCGATCAGGAAGCCCGGTTCGCGCCCGGCCGCCTGCAGCAGCCAGGTCAGGATGCTGGTGGTGGTGGTCTTGCCATGGGTGCCGGCCACCGCCAGGGTGTCGCGCCCCGGCAGCACCTGCTCGCTCAGCCATTGCGCCCCGGAGGTGTAGGCGCGCCCGGCGTCGAGCACCGCCTCGACCGCGGCGTTGCCGCGCGACAGCGCGTTGCCGACGATCACCTGGTCGCAGTCCGCGGCGATGTGTTCGGGCAGGTAACCCTGCTTCAGCGCGATGCCCAGGTGTTCCAGTTGCGTGGACATCGGCGGATAGATCGCCTGGTCGCTGCCCTCGACCGCATGGCCGAGTTCGCGCGCCAGCGCGGCGACACCGCCCATGAACGTACCGGCGATGCCGAGAATATGGATCTTGCTCATGGCCGGATTGTCGCCGATCCCCCGGCGCACGCAAACCTGCGAGGCGGCAGCCGTTGGCCGGGACGAGCGTGCCGCGGGGCCGATCCGAGGGAAACCGTCTCGCCGCGCCGTCAAGTAGGGAATCCCCCACATCGGCTGGGTAAAGTCCCCGATAGGCAAGTCGGGAGCCGACGCCGAGAATGAACGGGCCAGCCTCGACACCCTGTGGTTCTACTCCCCAAGAGACCATCCCCAAGGGAGCTCATGTCGTGGGGCTCTGAGCAAGCCCGTTCGCTGGCACCTTCTTTCCCCGATCCCGGCCCTCCATTGGCAGGCGGGATACGCGCCCACGGCCGCCACGCGCTGCGCGTAGCGCAGCGGGACATGCCCCACGTGTCGTTATCGTCGTAGGAGCGGCTTCAACCGCGACGGGCCTTCCCGGGAATGCGCGTCGCGGCGGAAACCGCTCCTGCGGGCGGGCGTTGCGCGTCATGACGAGAGGCGCACAACCACCGGTGCGGCGCCGTCTGCACGACCGGCACCCGCTGCGGGCGCCGGCGTGCCGTGCCGCCTCAGCGGCCCATCGCCGCCAGGATGCGGGCGAGCACGTCGTCCTGCGAGCCGACGCCGTCCACGCGCGCGAGCGTGCCGCGCTTGTCGTAGAAGCCGATCACCGGCGCGGTCGAATCGGTATAGACCTGCAGGCGCTTGCGCACCGACTCGGGGTTGTCGTCCTCGCGGCCTTCGGCCTTGGCGCGGCCGGCGATGCGCTCGACCAGCAGTTCGTTGGCCACGTCCAGCTGCACCACCGCGTCCAGCGGCTGGCCGAGCTTGGCCAGCAGTTCGTCCAGCGCGCCGGCCTGGGCCAGGTTGCGCGGGTAGCCGTCGAGGATGAAGCCGTTGCGCACGTCGTCGCGGCCGAGGCGCGATTCGAGCATGCCGAGCAGGATGTCGTCGGAGACCAGGTCGCCGCGCGCCATCACTTCCTTGGCCTGCACGCCCAGCGGGGTGCCGGCGGCGACTTCGGCGCGCAACAGATCGCCGGTGGAGATGTGCGGGATCTGCAGCTTGTCCTTCAGGCGGGCCGCCTGCGTGCCCTTGCCCGATCCGGGCGGTCCCAACAGAACCAATCGCATCAACCTGACTCCTCGAGGAAAGTACCGTGCGCGGCCGGCGGCGTTAGACTCGGGGGCCACGCCTGCGCTGCACCGCAAGAGCCCCAGCTTACCGCATCCAGGCAATGTCCCGGCAATGTCCCCACCCCAGGAGCGAACCCCGACCATGGCCCAAGGCACCCTGCTGTACGCCCAGTCCGGCGGCGTCACCGCCGTCATCAACGCCAGCGCCGCCGCCGTCATCGGCGAAGCGCGGGCGCGCAAGGTCAAGGTGCTGGCCGCGCGCAACGGCATCCTCGGCGCGCTGCGCGAGGACCTGATCGACACCTCCAAGGAATCGGCGGCGGCGATCGCCGCGCTGGCCCACACGCCCGGCGGCGCGTTCGGCTCGTGCCGCTACAAGCTCAAGTCGCTGGAGGCCGACCGCGCCAAGTACGAGCGGCTGCTGCAGGTGCTGCAGGCGCATGACGTGCGCTATTTCCTCTACAACGGCGGCAACGATTCGGCCGACACCGCGTGGAAGGTGTCGCAGTTGGCTCAGGCGTTCGGCTACCCGCTGCACTGCATCGGCGTGCCCAAGACCATCGACAACGATCTGGCGGTCACCGACACCTGTCCGGGCTTCGGCTCGGCAGCCAAGTACACCGCGGTGTCGGTGCGCGAGGCGGCGCTGGACGTGGCCGCGATGGCCGAGACCTCGACCAAGGTATTTGTCTACGAGGCCATGGGCCGCCATGCCGGCTGGCTGGCCGCCGCCGCCGGACTGGCCGCGCAGTCGCCGGACGACGCGCCACAGATCATCCTGTTCCCCGAACGCGCCTACGACGAGGCCGCCTTCCTCGCGCAGGTGCGCAAGGTGGTGGACAAGGTCGGCTGGTGCGTGGTGGTGGCCAGCGAAGGCATCCAGACCGCCGACGGGCGCTTCGTCGCCGATGCCGGCGGCGGCACCGATGCGTTCGGGCACAGCCAGCTCGGCGGCGTGGCGTCCTACCTGGCCGGCAAGGTCAAGGCCGAGCTCGGCTACAAGGTGCACTGGACCCTGCCCGACTACCTGCAGCGTTCGGCCCGCCACCTCGCCTCGCGTACCGACTGGGAACAGGCGCAGGCGGTCGGCAAGGCGGCGGTGCAGTTCGCACTGAAGGGCATGAACGCGGTGATGCCGGCGATCGTGCGCAGCAGCGACGCGCCGTACCGCTGGAAGATCGAGGCCGCGCCGCTGGCCAAGGTCGCCAACCACGAGAAGAAGATGCCGGCCGGGTTCCTGCGCAAGGACGGCTTCGGCATCACCGACAAGGCGCGCCGCTACCTGCAGCCGCTGATCCGCGGCGAAGCACCGCTGCCCTACGGCACGGATGGCCTGCCCAAGTACGTGGCGCTGAAGAACGTGGCAGTGAAGAAGAAGCTGCCGGCCTGGGAGGGCTGACAGCGCGGCACACGATCGGCATGGCGTCATCGGCGCATGCCGTCGCGCGCGGGATGTCGCCGTTGGCGCCAGCCTCTGCAGGCTGCGCCGGACAATCGGGGGACGCGACAGGATGCTGCACGGGTCCTGGCGCATCCACCATGGATGTCGGATTGCCTGCACCTTCAGAGAAGACGAGGCCACCAGGATGCGCGACACGCACGAAGACCCAAGCAGCGCGTCCGGCCACATGCGCTTCGATTGGCACAGCGACCCCATCACCCGTGCGACGCCGGTGGACGAGCACTATCGCAACACGCAGAACGTGCGCCGCTTCCTCGTGACCATGTGCGGCGACGGCTTCGCCTTCGAGCGCGCGTTCATTGCCTGGATCAGGAACGGCGTCGCCAAGACCATGGGCGACGTCGCCGACGAATGGCGGCGACGGCACACCGGCACCGTGCCGACCTGAAACACCGCCCCACGCGCCACATGCGCCGGATCGGCAACGGTCAAGATGTGCGACAGCAACGCAACGCGCAAAGCCGCCAAGCCTGTCTTGGATCCTGGTTTACGCAGGCGCCCAGTGATCGCATGCGCCGTGCCTGTGCGGCCTCACGACAGCCACATCACCGTCGCGCATCCGCAGCGCCGGCCGCGGCCGCCCTGCCTGCGCGATGCAGGCGTGACGGCCGAGGCGGCTCGGCAATCTTCCCGCTCAGCGGCAGGCCTTGCCTTCCATCGTCATCTGCGCGGCGAACTGCGGCACCTGTGGGACCTTGCCGGCGGCCGCCTGCTGCTTGGCCTCTTCCAGATAGATCCGCGACTGGCCCTGGCCATCGCGCTCGGTGTTCAGCGCCACCGGCTTGCGCCACACCCGCACCACCGCCTGCTGCGACGGACAGGCGGCGCTGGGCACGCGGATCAGATCGTTGAACTTCCAACCGGTGGCCTCGCTGGGCTTGGCCTGATCGAACTCGACCAGCCTGGCGCGCGGCTGGCAGGTCGGGCTGCTGCGTACCGCGGAGAAGCGGTAGGGCTGCGCCGCATCGCCGGTGTACTCGCCCTCGAAGCGCACGCAGGCCTCGGGGATCTGGCGGATGGTGTGCACCACGCCCACCGCCTGCGGCGCGCTGGCCGGGCGCTGCAGTTCCGGGGTCGGGTCGGCGGCCATGGCGGCCAGCGGCGCCAGCGCACACAGGCCGAGGGCCAGGATCGAGGCGCGTGCGCGCAGCCTTGGGGAAATCGTCGATTGCATCTGCATCGGAGGGCTCCTGGGAAGCGATGCGCCACGCTGCCACGCACAGACTGAACCGCACGCCAAAAGTGAGACGCCCTGCCAGGTCGCTGGCGGCATCACGGAGGCAGGCGCATACTCGCCCACGTTCAGGCCAGATGACATTGCGATACGCACCAGCGGCGCGCGTTGTGGCCGCGGAGTCGTTGCATGCTTCAGCTCCTACGGTGTGATCCCCCGGTATGTCCAGCGCTTGGGCGCCATCCACATCCTTGGGAGGGGTCATGCTGGAACGATATGCGGTCACCGTGGCACTGGCGTGCGCGGCTCTGGCGGTGCTCTACGGCATCGTCTCCACGCGCTGGATCCTGGCGCAGCCCGCCGGCAACGAACGCATGCGGCAGATCGCCGATGCGATCCAGGAGGGCGCCCGCGCCTACCTCAACCGCCAGTACCTGACCATCGCCATCGCCGGCGCGGTCCTGCTGGTGCTGGTCGGGGTGTTCCTGAGCTGGTACACCGCCGGCGGCTTCGCGATCGGCGCGGTGCTGTCCGGGGTCGCCGGCTACATCGGCATGAACCTGTCGGTGCGCGCCAACGTGCGTACCGCCGAAGCGGCGCGGCGCGGGCTGGCGCCGGCCATGGCGGTGGCGTTCCGCGGCGGCGCGATCACCGGCATGCTGGTGGTCGGGCTGGGCCTGATCGGCGTGGCCGGCTACTACGGCCTGCTGCAATGGCTGGGGCACAGCGTGGGCGACAGCCTGCATGCGCTGGTCGGCCTGGCCTTCGGCAGTTCGCTGATCTCGATCTTCGCGCGCCTGGGCGGCGGCATCTTCACCAAGGGCGCCGACGTCGGCGCGGACCTGGTCGGCAAGGTCGAGGCCGGCATCCCCGAGGATGACCCGCGCAACCCGGCGGTGATCGCCGACAACGTCGGCGACAACGTCGGCGACTGCGCCGGCATGGCCGCCGACCTGTTCGAGACCTACGCGGTCACGGTGATCGCGACGATGCTGCTGGGCGGGCTGATGGCCGCCGAGGCCGGGCGCAACGCGGTGCTGTATCCGCTGGTGCTGGGCGGGGTGTCGATCGTCGCCTCGATCACCGGCACCTTCTTCGTGCGCGTGCGCCCGGGCGGCTCGATCATGGGCGCGCTGTACAAGGGCGTGGTGGTCTCGGCGGTGCTGGCGGCGCTGGCGTTCTGGCCGGTGACCCAGCAACTGATGGGCGACACCGCCGCCGGTGCCGCCAAGCTCTACGGCTGCGCGCTGATCGGGCTGGCGTTGACCGGGCTGATCGTGTGGATCACCGAGTACTACACCGGCACCCAGTACAAGCCGGTGCAGCACGTGGCCGCGGCCAGCACCACCGGCCACGGCACCAACATCATCGCCGGCCTGGGCATCTCGATGAAGTCCACCGCGCTGCCGGTGATCGCGGTGTGCGCGGCGATCTGGGGCGCGTTCGCGCTGTCGGGCCTGTACGGCATCGCCATCGCCGCCACCGCGATGCTGTCGATGGCCGGCATGATCGTGGCGCTGGATGCCTACGGCCCGATCACCGACAACGCCGGCGGCATCGCCGAAATGGCGGAACTGCCGCCGGAGGTACGCGCGGTCACCGATCCGCTGGACGCGGTCGGCAACACCACCAAGGCGGTGACCAAGGGTTATGCGATCGGCTCGGCGGCGCTGGCGGCGCTGGTGCTGTTCGCCGACTACACCCACAACCTGCGTGCCGCGCACCCCACCGAAACCTTCGCCTTCGACCTGTCCGACCACACGGTGATCATCGGCCTGCTGATCGGCGGCCTGATTCCCTACCTGTTCGGCGCGATGGCGATGGAGGCGGTCGGCCGCGCCGCCGGCGCGGTGGTGGAGGAAGTGCGGCGACAGTTCCGCGAGATCGCCGGCATCATGCAGGGCACCGGCAAACCGCAATACGACCGCGCAGTCGACATGCTGACCCGCTCGGCGATCCGCGAAATGATCGTGCCCTCGCTGCTGCCGGTGGCGGTGCCGATCGTGGTCGGCCGGTTGCTGGGCCCGCGCGCGCTCGGCGGCCTGCTGATCGGCACCATCGTCACCGGGCTGTTCGTGGCCATTTCCATGACCACCGGCGGCGGCGCCTGGGACAACGCCAAGAAGTACATCGAGGACGGCCATTTCGGCGGCAAGGGCAGCGAGGCGCACAAGGCCGCAGTGACCGGCGACACCGTCGGCGACCCGTACAAGGACACCGCCGGCCCGGCGATCAATCCGCTGATCAAGATCATCAACATCGTGGCGTTGCTGCTGGTGCCGCTGCTGTAGCCACACGCGCAGCCGGCGTCGGCGACATGCCGGCGCCTGCTGCGCGTCCTCTGCCGCTACAGGCAGTCGATCAGGCCATCGTTGATGCTGTGCTCGCTGCGTGGCAGCGGCGCGAACAGCGGCCGCTCGCCCGACAGCGCCGCATACAGCGCGTGCAGCCGGGTCTGTGGCTGCAGCGGGGTCCGGCAGTGCCACAGCCGCGCATCGACCACGACCCGGCCGGTGTCCGCATCGATACTGGCCTCGCTGGCGCCGAAGCTCCAGATGCACTCCCCGATCACCCCGTCGCGCTGGCGCACCGAGCAGCGATAGCGCAGCGGCCGGTAGTCGCTGTAGTCGCCTTCGCAGAAGGTGTCGCCGCAGAGCTGGTCGAAGTCGTGCGCCAGCCGTCGCTCCAGGTCGGCGAACGCCTCCCAGCCCTCGCCCGGGGCGGGATAGTCCATCGCATCCACGTAGGCCGGTTGCGCCTGCTGCGCCTGGGCACCGCCGCAGGCCAGGACCAGCACCGCCAGCAGCGGCAGCATCGATTGCCGGATTCCGTTCATCGTCTTGCTCCTTGGGTGGGGACAGTGGCCACAGGGTCGCCGCCACCCGATTCCGGCACCATCGGAATGCGCCCCATGCGGGCCGGTATGGAGTCCGAAACCGCTGTAGGAATCCTCCGAACCGCCGTGCGCTGCATTGCAACAGCCAACCGACTAGAATGCCTGCCTCTTTAGAAGCCACTCCACTGGAGCTAGCGCATGGGTCTGGAACTGGTCACCTCCGGCAAGAACCTGCCGGAAGAAATCAACGTCGTCATCGAAATCCCCAAGGATTCCGAGCCGGTCAAGTACGAAGTGGACAAGGCCAGCGGCGCCATCTTCGTCGACCGCATCCTCTCCACCCCGATGCGCTACCCCTGCAACTACGGCTACGTGCCCAACACCCTTTGCGGCGACGGCGACCCGGCCGACGTGCTGGTGGTGCTGCCGCTGCCGCTGGTGCCCGGCTGCGTGGTGCGCTGCCGCCCGGTCGGCGTGCTGAAGATGAGCGACGAGGCCGGCAGCGACGAGAAGATCCTGGCGGTGCCGGTGGCCAAGGTGTTCCAGGGCTATGCGCACATCGAGGACATCACCCAGGTGTCCGGCCACTGGATGGAGCGCATCGGCCACTTCTTCGAGCACTACAAGGACCTGGAGAAGGGCAAGTGGGTCAAGCTCGACGGCTGGGGCAACGCCGAGGAAGCCAAGCGCATCCTGCGCGAGTCCGTGACCCGTTACGAAGCCGGCGCCTGAGCCGCCGCCGCCGCGGGGCGCTGCCGCCCCGCCGTGGCTGATCCGTTTCACGTTTTGCCGTTGCCGGGGCGCCGCCCTTCGGGGTTTGCGGTACATTGCGCCATGGCATCACCGAGCCCGGTCCGTCCGCGACCCGGCTCTTCTTGGGGGACAGTCTCTTGCGCATCCTGTTCGTCGGCGACGAAGCCAGCCTTCCGTCCGAAGTCACTGAATACATTCGCGATCTTGGCGACGACTGGCAGGTCCAGAGCGTTGCCGACGGCAATGCCGCGATCGCCGCGGCGGCCACGGTGCGCCTGGATGCGGTGATCGCCGCGCCGACGCTGCCGGACCTGACCACCGCCACCCTGCTCGGCCAGATCCGCACGCTGAGCCCGGAAACCATCCGCATTGCGCTGATCGAGGCCGAACAGAGCAATCGCGCGCCGCCGGCGCGGATCATCGGCGTGGCCCACCGGTTCCTGCCGCTGCCGCTGTCCCCGGAAATGCTGCTGGAGGCGGTCACCAGCCTGGAGGAACTGCAGGAACTGCTGGGCAACCCACGCCTGCGTTCCAGCATCGGCCGCATCGAGAAGCTGCCCTCGCCGCCGCATCTGTACCTGAGCCTGATGCATGCGCTGGAGCAGGACGAAGGCAGCAACGCCGCCGACCTGGCCAAGCTGGTCTCGGCCGACCCGGCGATCGCGGCCAAGGTGCTGCAGCTGTGCAATTCGGCGTTCTTCTCCAACGGCCGCACCATTTCCGACCTGCGTACCGCCGTGACCCGGCTGGGCACCGCCACCCTGCGCGACCTGGTCCTGGCCAGCGAAGTGTTCTCGGTGCAGGCGCTGTCCAACGCCGAGCGCAACGCGCTGCAGCAGCGCTCGCTGCTGGCGTCCAAGCTGGCCGCGAAGATGCTGCCGGCCTCCAGTGTGGAACTGGGTTCGACCGCGGCGCTGCTGGCCGACATCGGCCTGCTGCTGCCGGGCGTGCGCGACGAGCGCGAGCCGCCCACCGATGCCAACGACACCCGGCCGGGCCACGCCGAAGCCGGCGCCTACCTGCTGGGCCTGTGGGGCCTGCCGATGCCGATCATCGAGGCGGTGGCCTTCCATCGCCAGCCGCAGCGTTCCAGCACCCGCAGCTTCTGGGTCACCGGCGCGGTGCACGTGGCGATGGCGCTGGCCAGCGGCTCGGAGGTCGACGAGGAGTACCTCTCCAAGACCGGCATGCTCAACAAGCTGCCGACCTGGCGCGAGCACGCCGAGAACCTGATGGGCCTGACCTCGGCCTGAGCCCGACCGTGGCGCGCGCGGCCTGCCGCCGCGTGCGCCGGATGGTGCCTCCTGCCCTTCGCCGGCGTCCTCGCTGCCGTTGGCCCACGTCCTTCGGCGCCTCTCGCGCCGACATCGCGGCTCGCCAGCCGCCCAATCCTTACGACGGTCCGCCGAGCGCCCCTGCAGTGGTGCGTCGATTGCGCCATCCCGCGTCACGGTGAGAGCCGTTCCCCGCGAGCGCGTAGTGGCCACGTGAGGAACCACGACAGGGCGTCCTCCACGACGACGCGAAGCGCACTGTCGTAGGAGCGGCTTCAGCCGCGACAGGCACCCCGGCAAAGCCTGTCGCGGCTGAAGCCGCTCCTACCGCAAAGCAACTGCATCCGGCCACAGCGAGTTCATGGCGCCGGCACGCGATGCCAGGTCACCTTGCGTCGCATCGCCACCGGTCGCCGGACCACCAGCAGCGACGTGGACGCGAGGAAGCACCGGCCATGCGCCACGTCCCAGCTCGCCAACCACCTGCCCGCCGCCCGGCACACCGTCACTCAAGCCGCGCAGGCACAAAAAAAGACGGGCCTTGCGGCCCGTCTTCGTGTCACGCAAACAGCTCGATCAGAAGCGCTGGGTGTACTTCATGTACACGTAGCGACCGATGTCGAAGCCGCCGTAGTAGGCGAAGCTGCTGTCCGGGGCCGAGTACATCAGCGGACCGCGGTGGTCGAACACGTTGTTCGCACCGATGGCGATCGTCGCGTCCCACGGCGCCTTCCAGTTGACCTGCAGGTCGTGGAAGGTGTTGGAACCGGTGTGACGCAGCGGATCGGATTCGCCGTTGGCTAAGTGGTCCGGCGCATCGCAGTAGTCCGTGGCCAGCGAGATGCAGCTTTCCTTCATGCCCGAGTAGTAGCGCAGGGTGTAGTTCACACCGAAGTCGCCCATCGTCCAGTTCACGCCCAGGTTGGAGCGCACGCGGAAGATGCCCGGCTCGCCCACGCGGCCGATGGTGATGTTGTCGCCCGCGGCGTTCTGGCCGGCTTCGTCGTACTTGCTGACGTAGCTGGTCTGCCAGTCGATCATGATCTTGCCAAACGCCATTTCCGGCAGACGGTAGCGGATGCCCAGATCGTAGCCTTCGGTCTCCATCTGGCCGAGGTTGGCCACGCCGTAGGTCATCGCCGAGATGTGGCCGTCGGCGGCGCGGGTCACGCCGGCGCAGCGCTCGGCATTGCCCAGCACGTAGCAGTCGCGCAGGATGCGGTCGACGCTATCGGCGATGATCATGTCCTTGATCTCGTAGCGGTACCAATCCAGCGAGATGTCCAGGCCCTGCACCCAGCGCGGGCTCCACACCAGACCGGCGGTCTTGCTGGTGGAGGTTTCCGGACGCAGGTTCGGGTTGGAGCCGCTGATGAACTCGTCCGGGGTCTGGCACGGATAGGTGGTGCACGGCACGTAGCCCTGGCCCAGCTGGGTGTAGCCGACCGGCACGCCGGCCGCGGAACACGCCGCATTGCCGTTGACGCTGTTCGGCGCGCCCACGCCGCACGGATCGACGTACGACTCGAAGCTGCTGCTCAGGCCACCGTACAGATCGCTGATCGTCGGGGCGCGGAAGCCCTCGGCGTAGGTGCCGCGGACCAGCAGCTCGTCGATCGGCTTCCAGGTGAAGCCGAACTTGGAGTTCACCGTATCGCCGAAGTTGCTGTAGTCGGAGTAGCGGCTGGCCAGGTTCAGGGTCAGCTGCTTGGCGAACGCCATGTCGGCCAGGATCGGCACGTTCAACTCGAGGTAGAACTCGTCCAGATCGTAGTTGCCGGCGGTGGTCTTGGCGCCCAGGCCGGTGCTCTCACCCGACTGCGCGAAGGCGTCCGGCGAGAAGCGGCCTTCTTCCTTGCGGTGCTCGTAGCCGACCGCGATGCCGAGGTCGCCCGCCGGCAGCGTCGCCAGCGTGCCGCTCAGGTTGGCGGTGTAGCTGGTGGTCTTGGTCAGGCCGGTATCGGTGAAGTACGGGAACAGGAAGGCCTGGGTGTCCGCATCGGCCAGCGAGCCCGGGCCGGCCACGCCGAACGGCAGCAGCGGGTTCCACGGACGGCATGCGCTCAGCGACACCGGCGCGGCGGCGGTGCCGCACTGGGCGACGCCATTGGCGTTGATGAAGGACGAACCCAGCGCCTGGCGCGCCGCGATCAGGCTCATGTCGCCGTGACCGGTCTTGGTGCTCTCGTTGCGGTTCCACAGCGCACCGACGTCCCAGTCCCAGCTCTTGTCGGCGAACTCGAAGGAGCCGCTGATGGTCGGCGCGAAGCGCGTGGTCTTCAGCTTGCTCTCGGTGGTGCGCGGCACTTCCCAGAGGCGGCGGCGGAAGTCGATGTCCTGGCCGATCGGGTTGAACGCGCTGTCGCCGGCCAGCGGGGTGCCGAACGCAGCGGACTGGTACGGGTAGCCGGCGATCTGCTGATCGGTGGTGCGCTCGTTGTAGAGCACGTCGGCGTTGAAGACGATGGAGTCGGTCAGGTCGTAGTTGGCGTTGGCGAACACCGACTTACGCTCGATGCCGGTCTGCACCATCATCTGCTGGTTGGAGTTGGCGCGCTCGGCCGCCGTCAGCGGGTGGTAGTCGGCCGGATTGTTCGGGTTGCCGCCCTGGTTCAGGGTCTGCCACACCGCCACGTTCGGATCGGAGCAGTCCACGGTCAGCGGGTTGCACCAGCTGCCGTTCTGGCTGATCGGGCTCCAGCTGCTCGGGGTGGAGTTCGGACCACGGCTGCCGTCGCGGCTGAACCAACGGTTCTTGGCGAACACCGGATCCTGCTTGGAGTACTCGGCGGTCAGCGCCACGCCACCGCGCTCGCCCTGGGTGCCGATGGTGAAGGAGTACTGCGAGGTCTTGCCGTCGCCTTCGCCAAACTGGCCGAACTCGGCCGAGACTTCGGCGCCGTCGAAGCGCTTGCGGGTGATGATGTTGACCACGCCGGCAATGGCGTCGGAACCGTAGATCGACGAGGCGCCGTCCTTCAGCACTTCGATGCGCTCGATCGCCGCCATCGGGACCTGGCTCAGGTCCTGCAGGCCGGAGGTGGTCGCGCCCAGGCGCTTGCCGTTCAACAGCACCAGGGTACGCTCGGCACCGAGGTTGCGCAGGTCGACGTAGTAGCCGCCGACGTTTTCGCCGGAGGCCAGCGCATCGGCGCGCGAGATCGCCGGGGAACCGGCCGAGGTCAGGTTCTGCAGCACGTCGGCGACCGAGGTGTAGCCCTGGCGCTCCAGCGCCTGGCGGTCCAGGGTCAGGATCGGCTGCTGGGTTTCGACGTCGGCGCTACGGATGCGCGAACCGGTGATTTCGATCCGGTCCAGCGTGGTGGTGGACGAGGCGGCGGCTTCTTGCGCGCCGGCAATCGCCGGCGTCAACGCGATCGCGATGCTGGCGGGCAGCAAGCCCAGCCGCACTGCGGGAGTGCGAAGGTTCATCAATCTCTCCAGGGTAACGTTAGGGGCGTGTTAAGACGCCCTCGGCACGTTACGTTCCGGTGAGCGCGGCTGCTTTGCCGCTGTCGCCTGCAGACTTTGCCGATTCTGGCGGCACGGTGCTGCCATGGCGATATTGCGAGGCGGAGACACCGAAGCGTGCCCGGAACGCCCGCGCGAAGCTGCAGCAGTTGTCGAAGCCGCTGGCGGCGGCCACTTCGCCGATCATCATCGTGGTGTCGCGCAAAAGGTCCGCCGCGCGCTCCAGGCGCAGACGCGCCGACAACGCCTGCGGGCTTTCCTCATACAGGCTCTGGAACGTCTTGGACAGGTACCAGCCGGAGAAGTTGGTCAGCTCGGCCAGTTCGCTGATCCGCACCACGCGGTCGCGATGGCCGTCCAGATACAGCCGCGCACGCTGCATGCGCCCGAACACCTGGCGCTTGCGCATCCGCGAACGCCCGGGACAGCGCTGCACGCGGCGCGACAACTCGCCCTGCATGGAGGCCAGATGCAGCAGCACCGGCCGCATCGCCAACGCATCGCCGGGCCGCGCCGCCGCCTGCCGCCACAGGCGCAAGGCAGTCCGCGTCTCGCGCAGCGACAGCTCGCCGCGCCCCGCATACAAGGTCTCGTCGGCCATCCGGCCCAAGGCCTTCAGCGCCTCGCCGTCCAGGCTCAGGCCGATGCACAGGCCGTCGCGATCGGTCTGCAGCATCGGCCGCGAGTCGCGTTCGAAGGCCAGCCACTGGCCGCGGCGCAGGGCGAAACGCCCCTCCTTGGCCTCGATCCAGGCGCTGCCACGCAACTGCAGCCAGACCGTGAAGGCATTCGCCGACGCCTGCACGCTGGCCAGGCGCGCCGCGCCCAGGCAGGCCGGACCCGCCGGCGCATCGTCGGCGTCCAGCACCAGTTGTTGTCCATGATCGACCAGGAAAGATTGCCGCATCCGAGCACCTGTTTGACGTAAACCGGTGCGCAGTCTTTGCCGAATGTGGCGGCAAATCAGGACGTCTTGGCGATAGTTGTCCGAAATCGCCACGATGCCCTTTACGAACAACTTACGAAGCCTATTTCTCTTTCCGGATCAACCAGTTGTGCGAGATGGTCGAGAACCATTCCGGCTGCTCGTGCATGCGCATGAAGCCGATTTCGCTGCCGTCCTCGACCGCCAGCGCCACATAGGCGTCGCCACTGCGCGGATCGATGCTGAAGCCGTTGACCGCGCTGAAGTGGTCGCGGTCCAGGCACACGCTGGCGGCGAGGCCACCGTCGATCCGCGCCATGCGGCTGGCGCATTCGCCGGTCTGGAACAGGTAATGCACCGCACCCTCTGGGCCCAGCGCCCAACTGCGGTAGCGCCACAGCGACGGCAGACTGTCGTCCACGACACGCACGCTGGCTAGGTCCAGGCTGGCATCGACGCGCCACAGGCCGCTGCGCGCGAGCCGGGTGAACAGGATTTCCCCAGTGGCAGGATCAGCGCGGACCTGGGAAACATCCGGCAAGCTCGCCAAGGGCCGCCAGGGCACCGCGCGCCGGTCGTACAACTGCAGGCGGGTGCGGCCGTTCTCGCCCAGCAGGACCAGCAGTTGCCCGGGTTCGGCGGTATACAACGCCTGCAGCGGCTCGCCGGCCGGCACCGGCAAGGCCGCCACACTGCCGGATTGCGGCCGGACCTCATAGATCGCCGAATGCCCCTGCGCATCGCGGCCGCTGACCAGCAGCGCCTGGCTGTCGGCCGACCACGCCAGCGGCTGCCGGGTCTCCGGCCGCACGCCCTCGATCAACCGCAACGAGGTCGGCTGGCTCACATCGCCCCACCACAGTGCATAACTGCCGTCGCGATCGGAGGTGAAGGCGAGTTGGCGCCCGTCGGGCGCGATGCTCGGCTGGCCGTCGCGGCCGGTGGAGGCGAACAGCCGCTGACGCTCGCGCGGCACATCCGCCGCTCGCGCCGGGATGCGGTACACGGCGAACTGCGGACGCCGGTGCACGAACGCCAGGCTGCCGCCGTCGCGCGCCAGCCGCGGCGCCTGCGCATCGCTCAATCCCAGGTCGCGCAGGCGCCGGGTCTGCGTGTCCAGCCGGTACAGCCGGGTCTCGCCATCGACGCGGCGCCCGAACACGATGCCCTGCCCGTCGCGCGCCCAGTCCCAGCCGCGGATCTCGGCGAATTCGTGGGTCAACGGCTCGGCGGTGCCGCCGGCAGCCGGCATCCGCCACAGCCCGCCCATCTGCGGATTGCGCACGAAGGCGATCCATTTACCGTCCGGCGAGTAGCGCGGCGCGTAATCGAAATCGCCGGCAGCGACCGGATAATCCAGCGCCGTCCAGCGCCCGCTGCCCAGATCCAGCACGCGGATGCCGCGCGCCGGCTGACGCCCGTTCATGCTGCCGAACACCAGACCGCGGCCATCCGGCGTCCAGTCGAAGCTGAGCAATTCGCTGTCGTCGCAGCGCGCGACCTCGCGCGCGGGCGTACGCCCGTCGGCCTGCACCAGCATCACCCGGCACTGGCGGTCGGCGCCGAGCCGGGCGAAGGCGATGTGCGTGCCGTCGGGCGACCAGGCCGGCAGGCGGTCGGAGGCGCCGCGGGCCGGGACGCCCAGCGAACGCGGGGGCGTACTGCCGGCGGCGCCGCTGGTCGGCTGGATGAGCAGCTGGGTGCCATCGCTGCCGGTGGTGCGTGCGGCATAGGCCACCTGTGCGCCATCCGGAGACAGCGCCGGCTCCAGCTTGAATCCGGACATGGCGGTGATCAGCCGGTACGGCCGCTTGGGGCTGCCCAGCACGCGTTCCTGCTCGGCGGAGTCGGCGGGCACGGCCTCGGGGCGCGCGAACCACCACCAGCAGGCCAGCGCCAGCACCAGCATCGACGCCGCACCGGCGGCGGCGGCGAGCCATGACGGCGCGCGCCGCCGCGCCGCGGGGGCGATGGCCGGAACACGCGCTGCAGCCGCCTCCGCGGCGTCGTCCGTGTCCGGCAATGGAGCCGCCGCCGCGCCCGCCTCGGCCTCGACATCCGGCAAGGCCTGCACCGGTGCCACCAGGCGGTAGCCGGTCTTGGCCAGGGTCTCGATGTACACCGGCGCCTCGCCGCGCACGCCGGCCGCGAAGGCCTTGCGCAACTGGGTGATGGCCTGCGTCACCACATCGTTGGTCGGCTGCGTGTCCGGCCAGACCTGCGCCAACAGCGCCTCGCGCTCCACCACCTGGCCCGGTTGCGCCAGCAATACCCGCAGCACGCCCATCGCCTTGGGCGTGAGCCGTTGCGGCCGGCGCGCGCGCGGGGCGTGCACCTCGCGCAAGGACAGCAGCACCAGGCAATCGCCGACCTGCATCCGTTGCGGAAGCGTCGGTGTGGCGAACGATGAGGAAACCATGTTGGACAACGAAGAACGCCGTGAGGAAGGTGCCGCGAATGCGGCGGCTGCGCGGCCACGCGTGGCCCCGAGACAGAGGCCAACGAGCAAACTCGGCAAAACGAGGCAGCGGATGCCGCCAAGCGCGGCTTGTCACTGAATTCTACTCTAGTCATCGCCGCCGCCAACCGCGACGACGCATTCAGGCTCTCTCTCCGCCGACGAAATTCACATAATCGCTCCATGACTGCGCGCCCCTGGGCGCGCTTTTTTTACGCCACGTTCACGTCTTCATCTGGCGTGTGACGCTGAGCCCAATCAGTCGCGACACCACCAAGGCGATGTACATCACGCCGGCGAACTGTTCGATCATCACCAGCGCGCGGGCGAGCGGCTGCACCGGCACGACGTCGCTCAGGCCCACACCAGAAAGCACGCTGAAGCTCAGATACAGCAATTCCATCCAGGTCCGCGGCGAGGCCGCGTCCACGGCCGCGGTGAAGCTGCCCGGCAGCCATTGCTGGCAGACCGCGAAGACGAACGCGAAGGCCCAGGCCAGCAGCGTGAAGGTGGCGCCGGCCGCATAGAGTTCGTCGCGGGTGACCACGTGGTCCTGCAGCATGTAGGCGATCAGGCTGCCGGCGGTATAGAAGTACAGCAGGCTCTCCAGCAGTTGCGCCCAGGCGGTCATCGCCGGATTGCCGAGCAGCGCCGCGGCGATCGACAGCGCCACCGACGGCAGCGCCAGGCAACAGGCGATCCATAGCGCCGAGGGTCCGCGGTTGACCACCCACAAGGCCAGCGCCAGCACCACGATGCCGAACGCGCCGAACAGCGCGCGCCCGGCCGCGGTGTCCTCCATCCAGGGATACAACAGCACGCCCAGCAGTTGCACCGCGAGCAACAGCGCGGACGGATGGCGACGCAGCGCGAACGCATAGCGCAGCATGAGACATTCCCTGTGGCGACCAGCGCGCATCATAGACGCGCGCGTGGATGACGCCGTCGTCATGATCGCGGCGCACACCGCACCCCCACGCACAGCCAGGTTCATGTCGGCAGCGGCGGCGGCGCCCTGCGGCGCCGACCGCCGTGCGCTCACTCGGCGCGGTACACCTGCGCGCCAGCCGCCAGGAACTGCGCCGACTTCTCGGCCATGCCGGCCTGCAGCGCCGCTTCCGCGTCGACCCCGTGTTCGGCGGCGTAGTCGCGCACGTCCTGGGTGATCTTCATCGAACAGAAGTGCGGTCCGCACATCGAACAGAAATGCGCCAGCTTGTGCGCGTCCTTGGGCAAGGTCTCGTCGTGGAACTCGCGCGCCTTCTCCGGATCCAGGCCGAGATGGAACTGGTCGTCCCAGCGGAACTCGAAACGCGCCTTGGACAAGGCGTTGTCGCGCACCTGCGCGCCGGGGTGGCCCTTGGCCAGGTCCGCGGCGTGCGCGGCGATCTTGTAGGCCATGATGCCGTCGCGCACGTCGGCGCGGTTGGGCAGGCCCAGATGCTCCTTCGGCGTGACGTAGCACAGCATCGCGGTGCCGAACCAGCCGATCATCGCCGCGCCGATCGCCGAGGTGATGTGGTCGTAGCCGGGCGCGATGTCGGTGGTCAGCGGCCCCAGCGTGTAGAACGGCGCCTCGCCGCACTCGCGCAGCTGCTTGTCCATGTTCTCCTTGATCAACTGCATCGGCACGTGGCCGGGGCCCTCGATCATGGTCTGCACGTCGTGCTTCCAGGCGACCTTGGTCAACTCGCCCAGCGTTTCCAGTTCGCCGAACTGGGCGGCGTCGTTGGCGTCGGCGATGCAGCCCGGGCGCAAGCCGTCGCCCAGCGAAAAGGCCACGTCGTAGGCCTTCATGATCTCGCAGATGTCCTCGAAGTGGGTGTAGAGGAAGTTCTCGCGATGATGCGCCAGGCACCACTTGGCCAGGATCGAGCCGCCCCGCGAGACGATGCCGGTGACGCGCTTGGCGGTCAGCGGCACGTAGCGCAGCAGCACGCCGGCGTGGATCGTGAAGTAGTCCACGCCCTGTTCGGCCTGCTCGATCAGGGTGTCGCGGAATATCTCCCAGGTCAGTTCCTCGGCGCGGCCATCCACCTTCTCCAGCGCCTGGTAGATCGGCACGGTGCCGATCGGCACCGGCGAGTTGCGCACGATCCATTCGCGGGTCTCGTGGATGTGCTTGCCGGTGGACAGGTCCATCACCGTGTCCCCGCCCCAGCGGATCGCCCACACCAGCTTCTCCACTTCCTCGGCGATGCCGGAGCTGACCGCGCTGTTGCCGATGTTGGCGTTGATCTTGGTCAGGAAGTTGCGGCCGATGATCATCGGCTCGCTTTCCGGATGGTTGATGTTGCACGGCAGGATGGCGCGGCCGCGGGCGATCTCGTCGCGCACGAACTCGGGCGTGATCTGCTGCGGGATGGCGGCACCGAACGCTTCGCCGGGATGTTGCGCGCGCAGTTGCGCATCGCGCAGGTCCTGCAGGCGCTGGTTCTCGCGGATCGCCACGAACTCCATTTCCGGGGTGACGATGCCGCGCCGTGCGTAATGCATCTGGGTGACGTTGGCGCCGTCGCGGGCGCGTCGCGGCAGACGCCGCGCCGGGAAGCGCACCGCCTGCAGGCGCGCATCGTCCTCGCGCGCACGCCCGAACTGCGAACTGAGCCCGGCCAGCGCCACGCTGTCGCCGCGCTCGGCGATCCAGGCGGCGCGCAGCGGCACCAGGCCGGCGCCGAGATCGATCCGCGCCTGCGGGTCGGTGTACGGCCCGGACGTGTCGTAGACGCTGATCGGGGCATTTTCCTCGCCGCCGAACACGGTGGGCGTGCGGGTCAGCGCGATCTCGCGCATCGGCACCTGCAGATCGGCGCGCGAGCCCTGCACGAAGATCTTGCGCGAACCGGGGATCGGGCGGGTCACCGCCGCGGACAAGGTGTCGGTCTGCTGCTGCAGCGGATTGGGTACGGCGTTCATCGGCGTTCGTCCTGGTTCAAGTGACCCGCAGGGGAAGCGGGACGGGTGCGAGCGGACTCGCATCTCGGACGAAGCGGCGGCGCGGGCCCGCCACGGACGCGCACGTGCCCCGCAGCGGACTTGCGAAGCTTCCCTACGCCGGTATCAACCGGATCAGGTTCGAAGGGACTGTCTCAACCGCGGCCTGCGCCGGCGGTACCCCCGCTTCTGCGGCTATTAGACCCGTTTCCGCCACTCGCCGCCAACCGCTGCGGCTGAACGCCGGCACAGCCGCCGCGCGCATGTGTCAGCACCGCCACACGCGGCGGCGCCGGCGACAAACCGCGGCCACGTGGCCGGCCTAGCCTGCGCGCACAAGAATCAGAGCTCTCTCTCATCGCCGCCGGCACTGCCGGCGGCATTTTTTTGCCCGCGCGTGCGTCGGCTCATTCCAGCATGTAGGCCACGCGCAGGCCGCCCCAGTGGCGCCCGCGGACGTGCACCGGCACCGACAGGTCGAACAGGATCTGGCCGGTATCGCGCCGATACACCTGCAGCAGATAGGGCTCGGTGTGGCGGCCGACATTGCGGCCGACCCGGTCGGCGAAGATGCGCTTGCTGCGGTTGCCGACCAGGTCGCGCGCGCGGTCGCCACTGAGCGGCTGGCTGAAGCGCAGATTGTGGGTCGGCACGTAACCGTCGACGTTCGCGCAGATCGCGAACACGATCCACGGATGCGCGGCCAGCAGCGGCTCCTGCAGCGGCGGCAACAGTTCGTCGCACAGCGCATCGAACGCGGTGCGGTACTTGGGCGGGTCGATGCCGGGGATCGGCACGTACTCGGTGGAGAACAGCGCCTCCTCGCCGATGCGCCCGCGTAGCAGCGCTGCCTCGAAGGCCTGGCCGACGCTGACGGCAGCGGCCTGGGCCAGATCGCGCACGCGCGCATGCCGTGGCTGGCGCATCGGATCGGCGGGCAGGCGGAACAGGTTCACGCAGTCGTGCAGGGTATCGCTGCCCGCGGCCAGGTCGGCGCTGCGCTGCACCACCTGCGCGGCGTGCTGCAGATTGCTGCGGCTGAGCCCAACCACGTGCTCGATGGCACGGTCGATGCCGCCGATCTCCCCGCTCTGCGTGGCGATGCGGCCGGCCACCGCCTCCATCGCCGCACTGGCGCGACCGAGCAATTCGCCGATGCCGCCCAGCACCTGCTCGGTGCGCTGCGCCGAGGCCGCACTGTCCTGCAGGGCGGCGCCGGTCTCGCCGATGATGCTGCGCACGTCGCGTGCCGCGGTGGCGGCGCGTTCGGCGAGTTGCCGGATTTCGGTGGCGACCACCGCGAAACCGCGCCCGGCCGGGCCGGCGTGCACCGCCTCGATGCTGGCGTTGATCGAGAGAATATTGGTCTGGAACGCGACCGCATCAATCACCTCGATGACCTGGTTGGCGCGCGCCGAACGCCGCGCCACCTCCTGCATCGCCTGGCCGAGGATGCGCGCCGCCTCCACACCCTGGCGGGCGCTGTCGTCTGCGCTGGCCGCCACCGCGATCACCGCGCGCAGGTCGCGGTCCATCTCGTGTAGGCTCTGCAGCAATTGCCGGGTGGTGGCGAGCACCGTCTGCAAGGCATCCAGTTGGGTCTGCGATTGCCGCGCCAGTTCGTCGTTCTCGGCGACCACGTGCGGCACGTCGGCGGCGATCTGCAGCGACAGCGCCACCGCCTGGCGGATCGCCTCGGCCAGGTTGCCGAAACCGGCCGACAGGCGCCGCCCCGGCATCGCCTCGGCCTCCTGCGCCGACAGCGGCGTGTGCAGCCCCAGATCCAGATCGCAGCCGGTCAGCCGCTCGCCGACCCGATCGAGCAGCGCCTGCGCCGCCACGCCCTCCTGGATCCGCTGCGCCACCGCCTGCAGCGCCGGGCTGATCGCGCCCTGTGCCTGGCCGGCACCGAGCATGGCGACGTCGCGCAACAGGGCCGCGGTTTCCGGATGCGGCAGCGACAGCAGCCAGCCCTGGCCACCACGGTCGCGGTCGCGCTGGTAGCGCACGCGGCGCGTGGGATCGGCTCCCGGTGCCTGCCAACTGCCTTCGGCGTCCACCAGGGCGGTCAGCGGCAGGCCCCAGATCGCCTCGCTGGTGGCGCCGAGCAAGGTCTCGGCCGGCATCCCCAGCAGGTCCAGGGCGGCGCGGTTGGCGGCGCTCACGCGACCATCGGACTCCAGCCGCAACAGGGCGATCGGCGCATCCGGCAAACCGGCAACGGGCGCGGCGTCGGCATCGGGACTGCGTGAGAACAAGGCCATCGGCGTCTCCCTCGGTGCTGCGGCCATGGTATCGGCTCCCGCCGCGCCCTCGCAGCGACGGACGCCGCAACCGGGATCACCATCATGCCCGGCGGCGTACCTCGACCGACACGGCCACGACGCGGCGATGACGTCGTCTTCGCGAAGATGCTTGCCTTGCAGCCCGACCGACCCGGTCCTGGGCGCCAAGCGCACGGTGTGGCGCGCCCTCGCCTCGCAGTGACAGCGCGATGCGCCAGGCGACGGCGCCGGCACCCGGCGCCGGTGCGGCGCGCTGTCTCCCCGCCGCTTGCCCTGCGTGCGTGTCGCCAGCGGCGGCGCCGCATCCGTTCCACGACTGGAGACGCTCCACCATGGTGTTCCGCATTTCCATCGCCTTGGTGGCGCTGCTGGTCCTGATCGCCGGCGTTGCCCCCGGCCCCTTCAATGGCGTGGTGCAGACCGCGCTGACCGACGTGATCCGCAGCGCCGGCTGGCTGTACCTGCTGATCGTGTTCCTGACCCTGAGCTTCCTGCTGTACCTGGCGTTCGGCCGCTTCGGCAACCTGCGCATCGGCGGCGAAGACGCCGAGCCGGATTTCTCGCGCGGGAGTTGGCTGTCGATGTTGTTCGCCGCCGGCATGGGGATCGGCCTGGTGTTCTGGGGTGCGGCCGAGCCGATCTCGCATTTCCTCAAGCCGCCGGAAGGGCTGGCGCCGGAGAGCATGCAGGCGGCACGCGCGTCGATGCGCTACGCCTTCTTCCACTGGGGCCTGCATCCCTGGGCGGTGTATGCGCTGATCGGCCTGGCGATGGCCTGGTTCCAGTACAACCGCAACGGCCGCGGGCTGATCAGCGACATCCTGCAGCCGGTCATCGGCCGCCATCACCGCGGCTGGATCGGGCAGAGCGTGAACATCGCTGCGGTGGTCGCCACCGCGGTCGGCGTGGCGACCACGCTGGGCTTCGGCACCATCCAGATCGCCGCCGGCGTGCAGCGCGTGTTCGGCGTGCACGCCGGAGTGCCGTTGCAGCTGACGGTGATCGCCGTGGCCTTCGTGCTGTACATGGTGTCCACCAGCACCGGCGTGGAACGCGGCATCAAGTGGCTGTCCAACATCAACCTGGCGCTGGCCGCGCTGCTGCTGGCCGCGGTGCTGGTGCTCGGCCCCACCGGCTTCATCTTCGACACCTTCACCACCACGCTGGGCGCCTACCTCAATCAGTTGGTGACGATGAGCCTGCGCATGTCGCCGTTCTCCGGCGACCGCTGGGTGGCCGACTGGACCATCTTCTACTGGGCCTGGTGGATCGCCTGGGCGCCGTTCGTCGGCGCGTTCATCGCCCGCGTCTCGCGCGGCCGCAGCGTGCGCGAATTCGTCGTCGGCGTGGTGCTGGCGCCGACCCTGCTCGGCTTCCTGTGGTTCTCGGTGTTCGGCGGCACCGCGCTGTGGTCGCAGCTGTTCGGCCATGTCGACATGCTGCAGGCCCTGCACAACGGCTACGAGACGGTGCTGTTCACCCTGTTCGACAGCCTGCCGGGGTCGCTGCTGCTGTCGAGCGTGGCGTTGTTGCTGCTGCTGATCTTCTTCGTCAGTTCCGCCGATTCGGCGGTGCTGGTGCTGGCCAGCATGTCCACCGACGAGGCCGGCGACCCGCCGCTGGCGCGCAAGCTGGTGTGGGGCGTGGCGGTGGCGCTGATCGCCGCGGTGCTGTTGCTGGCCGGCGGCCTGGATGCGCTGCAGGGCGTGATCACCATCGCGGCGCTGCCGTTCGCCTTGCTGATGGTGCTGGTGATCGTGTCGCTGTACCGCGTGCTCGATGCCGAGTCCAACCGCCAACGCCGCCAGGCGCAACGCGCCCGGCACATGATCGAGGCCTGGATCGCGCGCGAACAGGCGGCGCGGGACGACGCAGACGCGGCGGCGCCCCGCGCACAGGAATGAACGCCCCCGCGCGCGGCGTACCTCAGTAACCGGCGGCCTGCCCGTCCTTGCGGCTTTCCGAGGCGCCGTAGTACACGCCGCTGTCCGGATCGCGCGCGATCGCCTGGTAACCGCCGTACGGCCCGTCGGCGAAGATCACCCGATGGCCCTTGCGCATCAGTTCGCGGATGGTGTCGTAGGCGAAGCCGGTTTCCAGGTTCAGTTCGCCGCCGTCGCGCATCGCCGTGGCCTGCCCGGTCGGCTCGGTGGAGCCGTCGTGCTGGATGCGCGGCGCGTCGCCGGCCTCCTGCAGGTTCATGTGGAAGTCGATCAGGTTCATCAGGATCTGCACGTGGCCCTGCGGCTGCATCGCCCCGCCCATCACGCCGAAGCTCAACCATGGCTTGCCGTCCTTGGTCACGAACGCGGGGATGATCGTCTGGAACGGACGCTTGCCCGGCGCATAGCCGTTGGGGTGGTCCTTCTGCAGCACGAACATCTCGCCGCGGTCCTGCAGGATGAAGCCCAGCCCCGGCGGGGCCATGCCGCTGCCCATGCCGCGGTAGTTGGACTGGATCAGCGACACCATCATGCCGTCGGCATCGGCGACGGTCAGGTAAATCGTGTCGCCCTCTTCCAACTGCTTCGGCGTGCCCGGCTGCACTTCCTTGAGCGCGCGGTCCATCGAGATCAGCGCGCGCCGCTGCGCGGCGTAGTCCTTGGAGATCAGCCGCGCCAGCGGCGCCGGCTGGAATGCCGGGTCGGCGTAGAAGCGCGCACGATCGGCGAAGGCCAGCTTCTTCGCTTCGGTGAACAGATGCACGTGCTCGGCCGAGCCGAACGGAATCTTCGAGAAGTCGTAGCCTTCCAGGATGTTGAGCATCTGCAGCGCGGCGATGCCCTGGCTGTTGGGCGGCAGTTCCCACACGTCGTAGCCGCGGTAGTTGGTGGACACCGGCTCGACCCATTCGCCGTGGTGGCTGGCCAGATCCTCGTAGCGCAGGAAGCCGCCGTTGGCCTTGAAGTAGGCATCGACGGTGCGCGCGATCGAGCCCTTGTAGAACGCATCGCGGCCGCCGTCGGCGATCTGCTGCAGGGTGTTGGCCAGGTTCGGGTTCTTCCACAGCTCGCCCTTGCGCGGGGCGCGGCCGTCGATGGTGAACTGCTCCTTGAAGCCGGGGTACTGCGACAGCCGCGGCACCGAGCGGTCCCAGTAGTAGGCGATGGTCTCGGCTACCGGATGGCCGTCGCGGGCGTAGCGGATCGCCGGCGCCAGGTTCTGCGCCATGGTCCTGCGCCCGAAACGTTCGTGCAGCGCGAACCAGCCGTCGACCGCACCGGGCACCGAGACCGGCAGCGGACCGGTGGCCGGGATCTCCTTCAACCCGCGGCGCTGGAACTCGGCCAGGGTCAGCGCCTTCGGCGAGCGGCCGGAGCCGTTGTAGCCGTACAGCTTCTGCGTCTTCGGATCCCAGACGATGGCGAACAGGTCGCCGCCGACGCCGTTGCCGGTCGGCTCCATCAGCCCCAGCGCGGCGTTGGCGGCGATCGCCGCATCCACCGCCGAGCCGCCCTCGCGCATGGTTTCCAATGCGATCTGCGTGGCCAGCGGCTGCGAGGTGGCGGCCATGGCGTGCGGGGCGATCACTTCCGAGCGGGTCGCGAACGGCTGGCCGGTGATGCGGTCGGCGGCCTGCGCCGGCACCGACGTCGCCAGTGCCAGCGCGAGCGCCAGGCGCGCCAGGGAAGGAAGCGGAACGGACATGCGCGGCTCTCCGGAGAACAGGGGACGCCCACCGTACCCGAGTGCGGCAGATGCCGCCGCGCAGGCGCTCACATCGCGCCATCGCAAAGGCCGGATTTCCGCGCAATTGGCCCCATTCGCCGCCTGCGCCACCTCCGTTTCATGCGTAACCATGCAGCGCTGGCGCGGCTTTCGGCACATTCGCCCGCGGAGGCCCGCAACACAGTTGACAGTCGCGCAAAGCCCATGGTTATCTCGCTGCATGTTGCAGCGCCACACCCGCCCGAAGTCGACCCGCCAGCCCGCCGCGTTGCGCGCGGACGCTGCTGCGTCGCTCCTCGTACTCGTGCTTATTACCTCGCCCACAAGTGCGGGACGAACCGGCGTGTAAGCGACAAGCAGCCAGGATTCGATCAGACCCCGCACCGGCAACGGCGCGGGGTTTTTCGTTTCAGTGACCACGAATGCAAGACCCCTCTCCACTCCAACACCGTTCAAGGACATCCGCCCCATGACCAGTTCCGCCCAGCCCACCACCAAGATCGCCATCGTCGGTTACGGCAGCCAGGGCCGCGCGCACGCGCTGAACCTGCGCGAGTCCGGCTTCGACGTCACCATCGGCCTGCGTGCCGGCGGCCCGACCGAAGCCAAGGCGCAGGCCGACGGCTTCGTGGTGAAGAGCCCCGCCGAGGCGGTGAAGGACGCCGACCTGGTCGCGGTGCTGACCCCGGACATGGTGCAGAAGAAGCTGTACGAAGAAGTGCTGGCGCCCAACATGAAGCAGGGCGCGTGCCTGCTGTTCGCGCACGGCCTGAACGTGCACTTCGACATGATCAAGCCGCGCGCCGACCTGGACGTGGTGCTGGTCGCGCCGAAGGGCCCGGGCGCGCTGGTGCGTCGCGAGTACGAGATCGGCCGCGGCGTGCCGTGCATCTGGGCGGTGTACCAGGACAAGAGCGGCAAGGCCGAGCAGTTCGCGCTGGAGTACGCCGCCGGCCTGGGCGGTGCGCGCGCCAACCTGATCAAGACCACCTTCAAGGAAGAGACCGAGACCGACCTGTTCGGCGAGCAGGCGGTGCTGTGCGGCGGCGCCTCGTCGCTGGTGCAGGCCGGCTTCGAAGTGCTGGTGGAAGCCGGTTATCAGCCGGAAATCGCCTACTACGAAGTGCTGCACGAACTGAAGCTGATCGTCGACCTGTTCTACGAAGGCGGCATCACCCGCATGCTCGAGTTCGTCTCCGAGACCGCGCAGTACGGCGACTACGTCAGCGGCCCGCGGGTGATCGACGCGGCGACCAAGGAGCGCATGCGCGACGTGCTGACCGACATCCAGAACGGCACCTTCACCAAGAACTGGGTGGCCGAATACGACGCCGGCCTGCCGAACTACAAGAAGTTCAAGCAGGCCGATCTGGACCACCCCATCGAAACAGTCGGCAAGCAGCTGCGCGCCAAGATGGTGTGGCTCAACGGCGACGCCGCTGCCGCACCGGCCGCCGGCGGCACCAAGGCCGCGTAATCCGCGGCTCCCCCACCCGCTTCCACCGAAAGGTCGCCACCGTATGAACTCCTCCGCTCACGGCACGCCCCGCAACGGCGCGCGCTGGCTGACGCAGGCCCTGGAAGCCGAAGGCGTGGACACGCTGTTCGGCTATCCGGGCGGCACCATCATGCCGTTCTACGACGCGCTGGTAGACAGCCAGCTCAAGCACATCCTGGTCCGCCACGAGCAGGGCGCGGCGCTGGCCGCCAACGGCTACGCCCGCGCCAGCGGGCGGGTCGGCGTGTGCGTCGCCACGTCCGGTCCGGGCGCGTCCAACCTGGTCACCGGTATCGCCGATGCGATGCTCGACTCGGTGCCGATGATCTGCCTGACCGGGCAGGTCGCCACGCCGCTGCTGGGCACCGACGCGTTCCAGGAACTGGACGTGTTCGGGCTGACCCTGCCGATCGTCAAGCACAGCTTCCTGGTGCGGCACGTGGACGACCTGCCGCAGGTGCTGCGCGACGCGTTCCGCATCGCCCGCGAAGGCCGCCCGGGTCCGGTGCTGATCGACCTGCCCAAGGACGTGCAGCTGGCCGATGCCACGCATCTGCCCGCGCACGTGCCGGCGGCGGTGCCGACACCGTCGGCGCCGCAGGACGCGGTGCTGGCCGAGGCGCTGGCGGCGATCGCCGGCGCCGAGAAGCCGGTGATCTACGGCGGCGGCGGCATCGCCCTGGGCGATGCGGTGGACGCGTTCCGCGCGTTCGTCGACGCCACCCGCATCCCCACCGTGCTGACCCTGCGCGGCCTGGGCGCGCTGCCGCACGCGCATCCGCATTATCTGGGCATGCTCGGCATGCACGGCACCCGCGCCGCCAACATGGCAGTGCAGGAGTCGGACCTGCTGATCGTGGTCGGCGCGCGCTTCGACGACCGCGCCACCGGCAAGCTGGCCGAGTTCGCGCCGTTCGCGCGGGTCATCCACCTGGACGCCGACGCCTGCGAGATCTCCAAGCTGCGCCAGGCCGACATCGCCGTGCCCGGCGACGTGGCGCAGGCGCTGCGTGCGCTGTCCGCGGCGACCAGCACCTGCGAGGCCTGGCACGCGCGCTGCGTCGGCCACCGCGAGAAGTTCGGCGCGCGCTACGACGCACCCGGGCAGGACATCTATGCGCCGGGCCTGCTGAAGCGGCTGAGCGAACTGGCCCCGGCCGACACCGTGATCGCCTGCGACGTCGGCCAGCACCAGATGTGGGTCGCCCAGCACTGCCGCTTCAACCACCCGCGCAACCACCTGACCAGCGGCGCGCTGGGCACCATGGGCTTCGGCCTGCCGGCGGCGATGGGCGCGCAGTTCGCCTGCCCGGACCGCACCGTGGTGCTGGTCAGCGGCGACGGCAGTTTCATGATGAACGTGCAGGAGCTGGTCACCATCGCCCGCTGCAAGCTGCCGGTGAAGATCGTGCTGCTGGACAACAGCTCGCTGGGCATGGTGCGGCAATGGCAGGAACTGTTCTTCGCCGAGCGCTACAGCGAGATCGACCTGTCGGACAACCCGGATTTCGCCGCGCTGGCGCAGGTCTTCGGCATCCCGGCCAAGCGCATCACCGCGCGCGGCCAGGTCGAGGACGCGCTGGCGGAATTGTTGGCGCAGCCGGGCCCGGCGCTGCTGCACGTGGCCATCGACGCACGCGCCAACGTGTGGCCGCTGGTGCCGCCGAATACCGCCAACAGCACCATGCTGGAAAGCAATCCCGCTGCCCAGCGCCAGGAGACGACACATGCGTTACCAGCTTGACCTGGTGCTGAAACCGATCGACGGCGCCCTGCTGCGCGCGATCGGCATGGCCGAACGCCGCGGCTTCGCGCCGATCTCGATCAGCGGCGCGCCGGTGGCCGAGGACGCCGGCCGCTGGCACCTGCAGCTGGTGGTGGACGGCAACCGTCCCGGCGAGACCCTGCGCCTGCAGATGGAGAAGGTCTACGACTGCGAATCGGTGCGCGTGACCGCGCTGGATGGGGTGGCGTGATGGCGCCGGGATTGGGGATTGGGGAGTCGGGATTGGGCGCGCATCCCAACGTCCCGGCGTGCATGGCGGTCCTGCCGCGCCAGCGCCGTACCGCCATGCGGAGGCATCTTCTTCCACGGAGGTCGCTTCTTCGCGTCGCCCCCCCGGATTCCCGCTGCGAATCCCCACTCCCGAATCCCGACTCCCGGCGCCACCATGTCTGATGCCGGCCGCCCCGCCCCGCAGGAGCCGGACGTAGGCCACGTCGCGGTCAGCGTGGCCGACGTCCTGGCCGCGCAGGCGCGGCTGCGCCGCTATCTGTCGCCGACGCCGGTGCATTACGCCGAGCGCTTCGGTGTCTGGCTGAAACTGGAAAACCTGCAGCGCACCGGCTCCTACAAGGTCCGCGGCGCGCTCAATGCGCTGCTGGCCGGGCTGGAACGCGGCGACGAGCGCGCGGTGATCTGCGCCTCCGCCGGCAACCACGCGCAGGGCGTGGCCTGGGCCGCGCACCGCCTGGGCGTGCAGGCGATCACGGTGATGCCGCATGGCGCGCCGCAGACCAAGATCGCCGGCGTCGCCCACTGGGGCGCCACCGTGCGCCAGCACGGCAACAGTTACGACGAGGCCTTCGCCTTCGCCCGCGAACTGGCCGAGCAGAACGGCTACCGCTTCCTATCCGCCTTCGACGACCCGGACGTGATCGCCGGCCAGGGCACGGTCGGCATCGAGCTGGCCGCGCACGCCCCGGACGTGGTGATCGTGCCGATCGGCGGCGGCGGCCTGGCGTCGGGCGTGGCCCTGGCGCTGCGCTCGCAGGGCGTGCGCGTGGTCGGCGCGCAGGTCGAGGGCGTGGACTCGATGGCGCGGGCGATCCGCGGCGACGTCCGCGCCGTGGATCCGGTGCCCACCCTGGCCGACGGCGTCAAGGTTAAAATCCCCGGGTTCATCACCCGCCGGCTGTGCGCCAGCCTGCTCGACGACGTGGTGATCGTGCGCGAGGCGGAACTGCGCGAAACGCTGGTCCGCCTGGCGCTGGAGGAGCACGTCATCGCCGAGGGCGCCGGCGCGCTGGCCCTGGCGGCCGGGCGCCGCGTCGCCGGCAAGCGCAAATGCGCGGTGGTGTCCGGCGGCAACATCGACGCCGGCGTGCTGGCGACGCTGCTGTCGGAGGTGCGCCCGCGCCCGCCGCGCAAGCCGCGCCGCCGCAGCGCCGAGCGACTTCGCAGCCAACGTCCCGCCCCGCCCGCTCCTGCCCGCATCGCCGCCTCCCCGCATCCCCATCCGCAAGCCAACGCCGCCGTAGAGGAACCCATCTGGTGAACACTTCCGTTTCTTCCCAGACCCCCCGCATCCGCATTTTCGACACCACCCTGCGCGACGGCGAGCAATCCCCCGGCTGCAGCATGACCCCGCCGCAGAAGCTGGTGATGGCGCGCGCCCTGGCCGAGCTGGGCGTGGACATCATCGAGACCGGCTTCCCGGCCAGCTCGCAGTCCGACCGCGAGGCGATGGCGCTGATCGGCCGCGAAGTGCGCGGCCCGACCCTGGCGGTGCTGTCGCGCTGCCTGGCCGCCGACATCGAGACCTCGGCGCGGGCGCTGGAAGCGGCGGCCAATCCGCGCCTGCACGTGTTCCTGTCGACCAGCCCGCTGCACCGCGAGCACAAGCTGCGCATGACCCGCGAGCAGGTGCTGGAGTCGGTCCGCAAGCACGTCGCGCTGGCGCGCCAGTACGTGGACGACGTGGAGTTCTCGGCCGAGGACGCCACCCGCACCGAGGAGGATTTCCTGGCCGAGGTCGCCAGGGTGGCGATCGCCGCCGGCGCCACCACCATCAACCTGCCCGACACGGTCGGCTTCACCACCCCGGAAGAGATCCGCGGCATGTTCGCGCGGATCATCGCCAGCGTCCCCGGCGCCGACCGCGTGGTGTTCAGCGCGCACTGCCACAACGACCTGGGTTTGGCCGTGGCCAACTCGCTGGCCGCGGTGGAAGGCGGCGCGCGGCAGGTGGAATGCGCCATCAACGGCATCGGCGAGCGCGCCGGCAACTGCGCGCTGGAAGAGATCGCGATGGCGCTGAAGGTGCGCAACGCGTTCTACGAACTGGACACCGCGATCCACACCCCGCGCATCGTCGCCACCTCGCAGTTGCTGCAGCGCCTGGTCGGCATGCCGGTGCAGCGCAACAAGGCGATCGTCGGCGGCAACGCCTTCGCCCACGAGTCGGGCATCCACCAGCACGGCATGCTGCGCCACCGCGGCACCTACGAGATCATGCGCCCGGAAGACGTGGGCTGGGAGTCCTCGCAGATGGTACTGGGCCGCCACAGCGGCCGCGCCGCAGTCGAACAGCGCCTGCGTGCGCTGGGCTACGTGCTGGACGAGGCCGAACTGAACATCGCCTTCGACGCGTTCAAGGCGCTGTGCGAACAGCAGCGCGTGGTCAACGACGCCGACCTGCAGGCGATGATGCAGGACGCGCCGGAGAGCCAGGGCTACCGCCTGTCGTCGATGACCGTCAGCGACCGCGGCCAGCGCGCCAGCGCGCAGGTCGAGCTGTCCGATCCGGACGGCCAGCGGGTCAGCGAGCGCGCCGAGGGCGACGGCCCGGTGGACGCCCTGTTCGCCGCACTGTCGGCCGCCACCGGCGTGCAGTTGGTGCTGGACAGCTACCAGGTGCACAGCGTCGGCATCGGCGCCGACGCGCGCGGCGAAGCCAACCTCAGCGTGCGCCACGGCGAGGTCGAGTACGACGGCACCGGCACCAGCCGCGACATCATCGAGGCCAGCGCGCTGGCCTGGCTGGACGTGGCCAACCGCGTGCTGCGCCAGCGCCAGGGCGCGCCGGCCGCGGCCGACGCACTGGCCTGAGCGGCCACAGCGCGGTCATCGTCCTCGTGCACGCTCGCCTTCGCTCCCCTTCCCCGCCCAGCTTTCCTGCCAGGTAGTTCCGCAATGTCCGCCACTCCCCGCACCCTGTACGACAAGCTGTGGGACGCGCACGTCGTCGTCCCCGAAAGCGCCGCCGCCCCGGCGGTGCTGTACATCGACCTGCACCTGATCCACGAAGTGACCTCGCCGCAGGCCTTCACCGAACTCAAGACGCGCGGCCTGGCGCCGCGCCGGCCCGACCGCACCAAGGCGACGATGGACCATTCCACGCCGACCCTGCCGCGCGGCGCCGACGGCAAGCTGCCGTACTACACCCCGGCGTCCGAGGCGCAGGTGGACATGCTCGCGCGCAACTGCGCCGACTACGGCATCGAACTGTTCGACATGGGCTCGGACAACCGCGGCATCGTCCACGTGATCGCACCGGAGCAGGGCTTCACCCAGCCCGGCATGACCATCGTCTGCGGCGACAGCCACACCTCCACGCACGGCGCGTTCGGCGCGCTGGCGTTCGGCATCGGCACCAGCGAGGTCGGCCACGTGCTGGCCACGCAGTGCCTGCTGCAGCGCAAGGCCAGGACCATGGCGATCACCGTCGACGGGCCGCTGGCGCCGGGCGTCGGCGCCAAGGACGTGATCCTGCACATCATCGGCGTGATCGGGGTCAACGGCGGCACCGGCCACGTGCTGGAATACCGCGGCTCCACCATCGAAGCGATGGACATGGAGCAGCGCATGACCCTGTGCAACATGTCGATCGAGGCCGGCGCGCGCGCCGGCATGGTCGCGCCGGACCAGGTCACCTTCGACTGGGTCGCCAACACTCCGCGCGGTCCCAAGGGCGCCGACTTCGACGCCGCCGTGCAGCGCTGGTCGCAGCTGCGCAGCGATCCCGGCGCGCGCTTCGACGCCGAGGTGCGCATCGACGCGCGCGACATCCGTCCGACCCTGACCTGGGGCACCCACCCCGGCACCGCGATCGCGGTGGACGTGCCGATCCCGGCCGCGCAGGATCCGGCGGCGCAGAAGGGCCTGCACTACATGCACCTGGAAGCCGGGCACGCGCTGATCGGCACGCCGGTGGACGTGGTGTTCGTCGGCTCCTGCACCAACGGCCGGCTCAGCGACATGCGCGAGGTGGCGCAGGTGCTGCGCGGGCGCAAGGTGGCGCCGCACGTGCGCATGTTGGTGGTGCCGGGCTCGGAGATCGTCAAGCGCCAGGCCGAGGCCGAGGGTATCCACGAGGTGGTGCGCGCGGCCGGTGCGGAATGGCGCGAATCCGGCTGCTCGATGTGCATCGCCATGAACGGCGACCTGGTGGCGCCGGGGCAACTGGCGGTGAGCACCAGCAACCGCAATTTCGAAGGCCGCCAGGGCCCGGGGTCGCGCACCCTGCTGGCCTCGCCGCTGACCGCGGCCTGGGCGGCGGTCAACGGCCAGGTCAGCGATCCGCGCGCGCTGTTCGCGGAGGTCGCGTGATGGCGCCGCACATCGCCGCGTTCGCGGCCACGCTGACCTTCGTCGCCACCACCACCCGCGCCTTCGCGCACCGCCACCAGCCGCTGCTGCCGCCGCACGTGCCGCCCGCGGCGCTGCCGCCGGTGGCCGACGCCGCGGCGCCCGCCCCCGACTCCGCCGCTTCCCAGGAGACCCCGTGATGGCCGGCTTCGCCACCCTCACCTCGCGCAGCGTGGTGCTGCGCCAGACCAACATCGACACCGACCAGATCATCCCGGCGCGGTTCCTGTCCACCACCGAACGCGCCGGCCTCGGCCGCCACGCCTTCAACGACTGGCGCTGGCAGGCCGACGGCACGCCGAACCCGGAGTTCGCCTTCAACCAGGCGCACAACGCCGGCCGCCAGATCCTGCTGGCCGGGCGCAACTTCGGCTGCGGCTCCTCGCGCGAGCATGCGCCGTGGGCGCTGACCGACCTGGGCCTGCGCGCCATCGTCAGCAGCGAGATCGCCGACATCTTCCGCAACAACAGCCTCAAGAACGGCCTGCTGCCGATCGTGCTGGCCGAGGACGACGTGCAGACGCTGATGCAGCGCCCGGACGACGCACTGACCGTGGACGTAGCCGCGCGCGAGCTGCGCACGCCCGACGGCCGCGTCTACGCCTTCCCGCTCGATGCGTTCTCGCAGACCTGCCTGCTCGAGGGCGTGGACGAGATGGGCTACCTGTTGCTGCGCCAACCCGACATCGAACGCTACGAGGCCACCCATGCACGCTGACATCGTCGTCCTGCCCGGCGACGGCATCGGTCCGGAAGTCGCCGCCGCCGCGGTCGCGGTGCTGCGCGCCGTCGCCGCACGCCACGGCCACGACTTCCAGTTCCACGAACACGACATCGGCGGCATCGCCATCGACCGCCACGGCGAGCCGCTGCCGGCGGCGACGCTGACCGCCTGCCAGGGTGCCGACGCGGTGCTGCTGGGCGCGGTCGGCGGGCCGAAGTGGTCCGACCCCAACGCCAAGGTGCGTCCCGAACAGGGCCTGCTGGCGATCCGCCGCGGCCTGGGCCTGTTCGCCAACCTGCGCCCGGTCAAGCCGCACCCGGCGGCGCTGGACGCCTCGCCGATCAAGCCGCACCTGCTGCAGGGCGTGGACATCGTGGTGGTGCGCGAACTGACCGGCGGCATCTACTTCGGCGACAAGACCCGCAGCGCCAGCGACGCCAGCGACCTGTGCCGCTACACCGTCGCGGAAATCGAACGGGTGCTGCGCAGCGCGTTCCGTCTGGCACGGCAGCGCCGCAACCACGTGGTGTCGGTGGACAAGGCCAACGTGCTGGAAACCTCGCGGCTGTGGCGCGACGTCGCCGCCCGCATCGGCCGCGAGGAGTTCCCGGACGTGCGCCTGGAACACCAGTTGGTCGATTCGATGGCCATGCACCTGCTGGCCAAGCCGCGCGAGTACGACGTGATCGTCACCGAGAACATGTTCGGCGACATCCTCACCGACGAAGCCTCGATGCTGGCCGGCTCGCTGGGCCTGCTGCCGTCGGCCTCGCTGGGCGATGGCCGCATCGGCCTGTACGAGCCGATCCACGGGTCGGCACCGGACATCGCCGGCAAGGGCATCGCCAACCCCTACGCGACCATCCTCAGCGCGGCGCTGCTGCTGCGCCACTCGCTTGGCCTGGAAGCCGAGGCGGCGGCGATCGAGCAGGCGGTGGATGCCGCGCTCGACGCGCAGGCGTTCACCGCCGATCTCGCCGCGCCCGGCCAGGGCATCTCCACCGAAGCCGCCACGCAGGCGGTACTGCAGCGCCTGCAGGCCTGATCCGCGGCGGCGCGCCCGCGCCGGCCGTCTCCCGCCCGCCGCAGCGATGCGGCGGTGCGGACCGCAACCCTGGAACGCCCCGCGCTCTTCGCGACGCCTGCCTGGCGCGTGCGCGCGCTTCCCACACAACTTTCGTCGCTGCGACACCGACGCGCTGCGTCCGCGGTGCGGCAGCGGCCTAGCCGACCACCCGATCGCGGCCTTCGCGCTTGGCCTGGTACAGGTGCTTGTCGGCCTTCACCAGCAGGTCGCGGCGGGTGCGCAGGGCCGGCGACAGGCAGGCGAAGCCGATGCTGGCGGTGAAGCGCACCGCGCGACCGTCGTCGGCGTACAGCACCAGGTCGGCCACGCGCAGGCGCAGCGCGTCCAGGCGCGCGCGCGCCGGCTCCTGGTCCAGGCCGGGCAGCACCAGCAGGAATTCCTCGCCGCCATGGCGCGCAGCGAACGCCTGCTCGCCGAGGCTGTCGCGCAGCGCCTCGCCGACCCGGCGCAGCACCTCGTCGCCGATCTCGTGGCCGTAGGCGTCGTTGATTTTCTTGAAGTGGTCGATGTCCAGCAGCGCCACGCACAACGGCGTGCGCGTGCCCAGCGCCCGCTCCAGCGCCGTGTTGAGATAGGGATCGCCGGTGCGCCGGTTGGGCAGGCCGGTCAGCGCATCGTGCCCGGCCTGGTAGGCGAGCTTGCGCACCAGGTCCTCGCGTTCGAGGTTGGCCAGCTTCAACGCCAGGTTCTTGGCCTTCAGCTCGTGGGTGCGCTCGGCGATGATGGTGTTGAGCCGGCGCTGGCGGCGCCGGTAGCGATGGCTGCGGCCGCGGTACCACCACAGGATCAGGCCGGTCGCGCACAGCGCCGCCAGCACCACGAACGGCCAGCGCTCCCAGAACGGCGGCACCAGTTGCAGCTGCAGCGAGGCGCTGCCGATGCGTTCGCTGCGCGACCAGTCCAGCGGACTGGTCATCGCCTGCACGTCCAGGCGATAGCTGCCCGACGGCAGGTTGGTGTAGACGGCTTCCTCGTTGCTGCCGGCGTCGACCCACTGCCGGTCGAATCCCTGCAGGCGGTAGCGGTAGCGCACCTTGTCCGGCGAGCGGAAGCTCAGCCCGGCATAGCCGACCGCGAGCCGGGCGACACCGCCGTGCAGGCGGTAATCGCCACGCAGCGGCTGCGCCACGCCATCCACCTGCACATGCGAAATCACCAGCGGCGGCGCACGCACGTTGCGCCGGCTCGGCAGGGCCGGATCGATCAGCGCCAGCCCGGCCGAGGTCGGGATCAGCAGCACACCGTCGCGGCTGCGCCAGCCGGCCGGTGCGCTGCTGCCGTTGCCCTGCCCGCCGGGCATGCCGTCGCTGCGATCGACCACGTCCACCGCCAGGGTGCTGCGTTGGCCCGCGTCCAGCTCCGCCAGCCGCGCACGCGCGATGCGCAGCACGCCGCGATTGCTGTTCGCCCACAGGTTGCCGTTGCCGTCGTCGAGCAGCCGGAACAGCTTGTCGCGCGGCAGACCGACGCCGTGGTCGTAGATGCGCCACTGCCCGCCGCGCAGCCGCAGCAGGCCGCGGTCGCTGGCGACCCACAGGGTGCCGTCGGCATCTTCGAGGAAGTCGAAGGCGTTCTGTGCCGGGAAGCCGTGTCCGCTTGGCCGCGCCTGCAGCGTGCCGTTGCCCGCGAGCGTGGCGATGCCCTGATTGGTGCCGATCCACAGCACGCCGCCGCGGTCGCGGTACAGCGCCTGCACCTGCCGCCCGGGCAGACCGTCGGCGCTGCCGTAGGCCCGCGTGCGATCGCCCTTGCGGTACAGCAGCCCCTCGTTGCCGCCGATCCACAGGCCGCCGTCGGCATCGGCCAGCAGCGCGCGCACCATGGTCCGCGGCACGCCCGCGGCCACGCCCAGGCGTTGCCGGATCGCGCCGTCGGCCGACAGCAGCAGCACGCCCTGGTCGTAGGTGCCCACCCACATGCCGCCGTCGCGGGCAGCGGCCAGCGCCAGCACCGACGGATCGCGGCCCGGCCGCTCGCTCAGCCGAACCGCGCGGATGCGGCCGCCCTCCCAGCGGTCCAGGCCGGCGGCATGGCCGATCCAGATCGTGCCATCGGCGTTCTGCTCGACCACGCGCACGTAGTCGCTGCCGAGCCCGTCCTGGCGGGTCAGGCCGCCGGCGTCGCCCTTGGCGACACGGAACAGCCCGTCGGTGCTGCCGGCCCACACCAGGCCCTCGTGGTCCTCGATCAGCGCGGGGCTGACCACGCCGGAGATCGACAGGACTTCGTCGCTGGCGCCGTTGGCGGTGCGCCGCAACAGTTGCCCGCTGGACAGGCTCATCCACAGCTGGCCGTCCTGGTCCTGCAGTGCGGCATCGACGCGCTGGCCACGCCGCAGCCATTGCAGCTCGCCGTTGCCGCCGAGCCAGAACACGCCCTCGTCGCTGGCCACCAGCAGGCCACCGTGACGGTCGGGGCTCAGCCGCCGGATCGAGGCGGTGCGCATCGCCGCCGTGCCCCAGCGTTGCGCCTGCGTACCGTGCGCGGTCAGGCGGAACAGCCCCTGCGAGGTGCCCACCAGCACCGCATCGCGGTAGCACAGCAGCGCGGCGATGCGGGTCCGGCGCAGCCCCGCGGCGGAGCCGACATCGACCAGGCGGCCGTCGGCCTCGATCCGGAACAGGCCATCCTCGCTGCCCACCCACAGCGCGCCGTCGGCATCGCGCAGCATCGCGGTGACCCGCAGGCGCTGCGCGCGCGCATCGCCCAGGTGCTCCCAGCGCCCGGCGGCGTAGCGGAACACGCCGTCGTAGGCGGTGCCGACCAGCATGCCGCCATCGGTTTCGGCGAGCAGCGCGAACACCCCCGACAACTCCATGCCCGGCGTGTTCTGGCGATCGAAGACGGTGAAGGCGCGGCCGTCGAAGCGGGCCACGCCTTCCCAGGTTCCCACCCAGATCATGCCGTCGCGGTCCTGGGCCAGCGCGTGCACCAGGTTGTGCGGCAGCCCCTCTTCCATGGTCCAGCGCGCGATCACCGGGCGGTCTAGCACCGTGCGCTCGGTCAGCGGCGCGGCCGGTTCGGCGCGCGCGGCGGCACTGGCGCAGCACAGCGCCAGCAGCAGGCATATCACCACGCCCAGGCGGCGACACAGCGCGTGCGCGCCGTCGCGACTATCGTGACGCCGATCCCCCTGTTCCATCCCTTTCCGAATCACACCTGCAACGGCGCGCGGGTACCCCCTGTGGGCAGATGGCTAATCTATCACTGCCTGTTCGGCGCCGATGTCAGGGTGTTCCTGACGCCCATGCCTGGCTCACGGGGGCAGCGGCAGGGTCACGCAGACGCGCAGGCCACCCAGGGTCGGCGAGGCGTCCAGGGTCACCTCGCCGCCGTGCGCGGTCACCACCTCGCGCACGATCGCCATGCCCAGGCCGCTGCCTTCCACGCCACTGCCCAGCTCGCGGTGGAAGCGCGCGAACACCCGCTCGCGCGCCTCGGCCGGGATGCCGGGGCCGGAATCCTCGACGCTGAAGCAGACGCCGTCACGGCCGGCGCACAGCGCCACCTCGACCTGGCCCTGCGGCGGCGCATAGCGCAGCGCGTTGTCGATCAGGTTGCGCACCAGCGCCGACAGCGCCGCCTCGTTGGCCGGCAGCCGTGCCGGGTCGTTGCGGCGCAGGTGCAGGTGCTGGCCGCGGCGCGCCGCCTGGTCGCGCGCCTCCTCCACCTGCAATGCCACCAGCGCGTCCAGCGCCAGCGGCGACAGCGCCGCGGCGGCCGCGCCCGGCTCGACCCGGCTCAGGGTCAGCAACTGCGCGACCAGCCGCTCCACCCGGCGCACGCTGGCGTCCAGGTGCCGCTGCGATTCGCTGCGCTCGTCGGCGTCGCGGGCCTGGCGCAGGTTGTCGGCGTGCACCTTCAGCGCGGCGATGGGAGTGCGCAGTTCGTGCGCGGCATCGGCGATGAAGCGGCGTTCGCGCTCCAGCGCGGTCTGCAGGCGCCGCATCAGCCCGTTGACCGCGGCGACCAGGCCAAGGATCTCGCGCGGCACGCCCTGCAGCGGCAGCGGTTCCAGCCGCTGCGGGTCGCGCTCGCCGATCGCCTGCGACACCCGGCTCAGGGCGCCGCTGGCCCAGCTCACCACCAGCCACACCAGCACCACCAGCACCGGCAGGGCCAGCAGCAACGGCAAGGCCGTGCCCAGCGCGATGTCCTCGGCCAGTTCCTCGCGGATATCGGCCTGTTCGCCGGTCTGGAACCAGCGCCCGCCCGGCGAGCGCAGGCTGAAGGTGCGCCAGCGGTCGCCGTCCAGGGTCACGTCGGCGAAGCCGGCGCGCAGCGGCGCCAGTTGCCGGGTCGGCCCGCTGTCCGAGCGCAGCAGCAGATGGCCATTGCGGTCGCGCACCTGGAACGCGAGTTTGCTTTCGTAGGCGTGCCCGGTGCGGAACGCCAGCGCCTCGCCCACGCCCTGTGCCTGGCCATGCCAGCCGCGGATCACGATGGCGTCGCCGGCCGGGCCCAGCCGCGACAGATCGTCCAGCGGCTCGTCGACCAGGCTCAGCAACACGCGCGAGGACTGCACCAGCTTGGCGTCGAACATCTCGCCCGCCTCCTGCAGGCCAGCGCGGTAGCTCAGCAGCGCGGTCAGCGCGAATACCGGCACCACCACGCCGAGCAGGCCGCCCAGCAAGCGTCGCCGCATCGAACTCATGGCGCCGCCGTCGCGGCCTGGGTGTCGAGCGCGTAGCCGACCCCGCGCACGGTGCGGATCAGCGCCGGATCGAGCTTGCGCCGCAACTGGTGCACATGCACGTCCACTGCGTTGCTGGCCACGTCCTCGTCCCAGCCGTACAGCCGCTGCTGGATCGAATCGCGGGCGATGGCGCGGCCGTGGCGCTCGGCCAGCAGCCACAGCAGGGCGAACTCGCGCCGGGTCAGGTCCAGGGCACGGCCGCGCCAGCGCACCGCCAGGCGCTCCGGGTCCAGGTGCAGCGCGCCGATCTCCAACTGCGGCGTGGCGCGGCCGGCGCTGCGCCGCAGCAGCGCACGCGTGCGCGCCAGCAGTTCGGTGGTGTCGAAGGGCTTGCCCAGGTAATCGTCGGCGCCCACGTCCAGGCCCAGCGCGCGATCGGCTGGCCGCTCGCGCGCGCTGAGCACCAGGATCGGCACATCGGCGCCGAGCTGGCGGGTGCGCCGGATCACCTCCAGCCCGTCCATCCGCGGCAGCCCCAGGTCCAGCAGCACCAGGTCGATGTCGCCATCGCCGATCGCGGCCAGCGCGGCGGCACCGTCCTGCACCCAGTCCACCGAATAGGCGGCGCGGCGCAGGGCGGTGCGGATGCCCTCTCCCAGCGACAGGTCGTCTTCCACCAGCAGGATGCGCATGGCCGCAGTGTGGGCGGCCGCTCAGCGGCTGGCAAGATGCGTTTCGACCTCGTGTAGCGCCGCCTGGATCTGCTGGCGGCGGCCGTGGTCGGCCACCTCGCGGCCGGGCCGCGGCGGTGCCGCCAGGGCCTTGCGCAGCGCCGCCGCGGCGCCGCTCCAGTCCTTCTGCGCGCGCAGGAAATCGCCGTAGAAGTAATTGGCGTCGATGCCGTCCGGGTCGTACTGCAGGCCCTGCTGCAGCAGGGCGCGCGCCTTGGCGTCGTCGCCGAAGCCCACCGGCCAGCCCGGCACCTGGTAGTACAGCGCGCCCAGGCTGGTGCAGCCGGCGCCGTTCAGGGCGGCCGGGTCCAGCGCCAGCGCCTGCTCGAAATCGCTGCGGGCGCGCTTGACCAGGGCGAGCGCGCCGAGCCCGCCGCGTTCATTGGCCTCGCTGGACAGCACGATGCCCTCCCAGATCAGCGCCGCCGGATCCCGCGGCGCCGCCTGCCGGGCCACGCCCGCCTGCGTGGCGAGGCGGGCGTAGGCCTGCAGGCGCTGCGGCTTCGGCGTCTGGTAGGCGACCTGGGCCCACTGGTCGCGCACCGCGACCACCGCCGGGGTCAGCGGCGCGGCAGCGGCGGCCGCACCCAGCGGCGACAGCGCAAGCAACAGCAACAACACACACGGACGCAGCTTCATCGGGCATCTCCAAGTCGGGAAGGAACGCGTGTGGCATGCCGGCGTACCACCGGCAACTGCGCTTTCAGGCTGCGGTCCACCAGTCCCGGCAGGGCGCCATTGAGACGGGCGAAGAGTTTTTCCGGCCAACCGATCTGCAGACGGCGGTCGCCGCGTTCGATCGCCTGGCGCAGCGCACGCGCCACCCGCTCCGGGGTGTCGGCGCCGACCTTCAGCTCCTGGTTCATCGCATCCACCTGCGCGGTGTTGAACGCGGTGCGGGTGGCACGCGGCGCCAGGTACTGGAAGCGCACATGGCTGTCGGCATATTCGCGCGCCAGTGCCTCGAACAGCCCGCGCAGGCCGAACTTGCTGGCGCTGTAGCCGGCAAAGCCGGGAAAACCCAGGCTGCCGAAGGTGGAACCGACCGCCACCACCGTGGCCTGCGGCTGCGCCTGCAGCAACGGCAGCAGCGCGCGCACCAGCAACATCGGCGCCATCAGGTTGGTGTCGAGCAATTGCCGCAGATCCTGCTCGGACTGCTCGGCGAACAGGCCGAAGCCGCTCTGCGCATGCGCGATCAGCAGCAGCGAGGGCCGGATCGGCAAGGCCCCGGCGGCGTCGAGCAACTGCGCGCGCCCGGCCGGCGTGGACAGGTCCAGCGGCAGCGGCAGCACTCGCCCCTGCGGATGCCGGCCGGCGACCTGCGCCAGGCGCACCGGGTCGCGGCCGACCGCCAGCACGCAGGCGCCGGCGGCCACCAGTTCGTCGCACAGGGCGGCGCCGATGCCGCCGCTGGCGCCGGTGAGAATCACACTGCGTCCGTTGAGATCCATCATGCGGCCTCCGCCATGGGCAGCGCCGGCTGTGCGCGCAGGCTGCGGAAAATGTCGCCGTACAGGCCGTAGAAGCGCTTGGCCGCATGCACCACGGCGCGCTGGTCGTCGGCGTCGTCGAGCCGGTCCATCAGGCCTTCGAAGAACCCGGCATGCTCGATGTCCAGGTCGCCGTGCGAGCGCAGGTAGCTGAAGGCGTTGCGCGGCAGGCCCAGCGAGGTCTCGATGCTCTCGGCGGCGCGCGTGGCCAGCGCCACGCTGGTGCCTTCCAGCACCAGCACCATGCCGAAGAAACCGACCGGATTGCCGCGGGCGATGGTGTCGTAGGCGTAGGCCACCATCAGTTCGGTCGCCGCCGATGGCATCGAGGCGGCGGCGGCGGCGCGGTCGGCGCCGCAGGCGGCCAGGTCGTCGAGGATCCACTCCTGGTGGCCCAGTTCTTCCTCGATGTACTCGGCCACCGCGCTGCGCAGCCACTCCAGCCGTGCCGGCAGGCGCGCGCCGCAGGCCATCAGCAGGGGCACGGTATGGCGCACGTGGTGATAGGCCTGGCCGAGGAAGGCGACGTAGTCGGCGCCGGCGATCTGCCCGGCCAGGGCGGTCTGGATGATCGGGATGGCGATCAGGTCGGCGCGTTCGGCCTGGGTCTCGGCGAGCAGCCGGGCATGGAAACTCATTGGAAGGCTCCTGGGGCGGGATCGGGTTCGAGTTCGGCATAGCGCTGCGCCACGGCGTCGGCGTAGCGCTGCAGGATGGCGTCGCGGCGCGGGCGGCCGTTGCCGGTGAGCAGGCCGTCGGCGGCACTGAACGGCGCGGCGGCGCGCACGAAGCCGGCGACGCGGGCGTAATCGGGCAGGCCGGCGTTGACCTCGGCCAGCGCGCCGTGCAGCGCGGCGTCGTCTTCGCCGGCGCGGCGCGGCCACAGCACCGCCAGGTTGTGCGCACGCGCCTCGCCGCACACCACCGCCTGGGCGATCAGCGGATGCTGCAGCAGTTCGCTTTCCACCCACTCCGGCGAGACGTTGCGGCCGAACGCGGTGATGAACACATGCTTGCGGCGGCCGGTAATGTGCACGAAGCCGTCGGCATCGACATGGCCCAGGTCGCCGGTGGCGATCGGCCCCGGTGCAGGACCCGGCGCGCCCAGGTAGCCCAGGCAGCGCACGCCCTCGACCTGCAGTTCGCCGTCGACCGCCTGCACCCGCGCATGCGGCAGCGGCCGTCCGACGCTGCCCAGGCGCTGCGCTTCGGGCCGGTTCAAGGCCACCACCGAGGCGCATTCGGTCAGGCCATAGCCTTCGAACACCGGCAGTTGCAGCGCCGCCGCGCGGCGCAGCAGGCCCGGGCCGACGCGACCGCCGCCGACCGCCAGGTAGCGCAGCGAAGCGGGCAACGGCACGCCGCGCTCGGCAGCCATGACCAGCGCCAGCAGCAACTGCGGCACCAGGATCACGCTGTGCGGCTGGTAGCGGTGCAGGCAAGCGATCAGGGTCGGGATGTCCAGGCCGGCGGCGCCGCTGTAGCCGATCTCGGCCAGCGACGGCAGTGCGATCTGCGCACCGGACAGCAGCGGCGCATAGAGGCCGGCGACGTTCTCCAGCAGCGTCGACAGCGGCATCAGGCACAGGTGCCGGCGCGGCGCCAGCGCCGAGGCGGCGTCGGCCAGCGAGCCGGCGACCTGCAGCAACGCGTCGGCGCTCAGGCACACGCCCTTGGGCTGGCCAGTGGTGCCGGAGGTGTAGGTGATGCAGCCGGTGTCCGCGGGCAGCGCCACCGGCGCCTGCGTCAGCCGCCGGCCGGCCAGTCCCGGCTCCGGCAGGCGCAGCGCCTCGCCGTCGAGGTCGGCCAGGGCCGGGCCCGGCGCCGCGATCAGCCCCTGCGCACCGCTGCTGGCCAGCGCGTACTGCGCCTGCGCCGGGCTGAAGAAGGTCGGCAGCGGCACGTGCACGCCGCCGTTCAGGCGGATCGCCAGATCCAGCAGCAGCCACTCGGGGCCGTTGTCCAGCCGGCTGGCCACGCAGCGCAGCCCTTGCCGCTGCAGCGCATCGGCCAGGCGCTGTGCACGCTCGACCAGATCGCGCTCGCGCAGCGCGCCGTCGGCGACGAGCACGCGCGCGTCGTCGCCGCGCAGGCCGGCCAGCAGCTCGGCGAAGCCAGGCGCGCTCACGGCGCACCCGCCAGACAGGCGCGGAATGCCGGCAGCACGCCTTGGCGTGTCCCCGTCTCGCGCTGCAGGAAGGCGTGCCCGGCGGCGATGTCGCCGAACATCAGCCGCGGCTGCGCCGCGTAGTAGTCGCCCCAGTCGCTGGGATCGTCGCGCAGGTCCTGGCCGCGCGCCTCGCCGAGCTCAACGGTGGCCAGGTGCAGACGGTCGAAGGCGTTGCGCAGTTGCCGGGTCGCCACGAACAACACCCAGCGCAGGCCGGCGGCATGCAGGGTGCCGGTCAGCGCACGGATCATCGCCCGCGCGTCGCCGGCGTGCTCGGCGGCGAAATTGCCCACCTCCACCAACTCCGTGCGCACTACCCGCCGCGGCATCCGCTCGGCGATTGCCAGTTCCGCCGGCTGCAGCAGGTACTGCTCGACGAACAGCGGACCCTCGCTGGCGCAGCGCAGCCCCAGTGCGGCCTGCAGGCGACCGTCGGCGCCGTGGTAGGCGAGCAGGTGCGGAAGAAAGCCGCGCAGGACCGCGCCGTAGCGCTCGCGGTAGACCCGGGCGATGAAGGCTTCCACCTGCGCGCGATCGGGATGCAGGGCATCGACCAGCACAGGATCGGCGAAGCGGAAACCGGAAGCAGCGGAGAGGGGGACGATGGCCATGGCGGCATCGTCGGGGCAGTCGATTAGGCGACCATGAGCCCGATGTTAGGCAAATGTAAGCCGCGCATAAGCAAAGCATTGGATGCCGCGGCCCCTGCCCGCCCCTGCCCGCCCGTGCCCGCCCGTGCCCGCCGACGCGCTGCCAGGCCCGGCCGCCACGCCCACCGAACGCAGCGTCACAATAATGAACCAAGGGGTCTAGTATAAATATCGAACCGACTGGTCTAGTATTGCCACCCATGGTCAGCAAATCGTCCGCCGCCTCCGCCAAATCCTCCTCGCGTCCCGCCGGGCCCGGGCGTCCCAAGGACATGGGCAAACGCGCCGCGATCCTGGAAGCGGCACGGGAGATGTTCACCGAACTGGGCTTCGGCGGGGTCAGCATGGACGGCATCGCCGCCCGCGCCGGCGTCTCCAAGCTCACCGTCTACAGCCACTATGGCGACAAGGAGACCCTGTTCGCCGAGGCGGTGCGCGCGCAATGCCAGGCGCTGCTGCCCGACGACCTGTTCGGGCACGCCCTGAAAGGACCGCTGCGCACCCAGTTGCTGGACATCGGCCAGGCCTTCTTCGCCATGATCAGCAGCGAGGCGGCGATGGCCACCCACCGCATGATGCTGACCCCGGGCACCGGCGACGACCACGTCCGCGAGATGTTCTGGAATGCCGGTCCCAAGCGCACCCAGCAGCACCTGGCGCAGCTGTTGCAGGCCCACGTCGCCGCCGGCGCGCTGGACATCGCCGACCTCGACCTGGCCGCCTCGCAGTTCTTCTGCCTGGTCAAGGGCGAGCTGTACTCGCTGATGATGTGCGGGCTGTGCCGCGACGCCAGCCAGGAGCGGATCCGCGCCCATGTCGAGGCCAGCATCGACTTCTTCCTGCGTGCCTATGCGGCGCGCTAGCCCGGCCGTGGGGCTGTCCGCGACGGCCGATGACTTCCGGCACTGCGCGCCGGACCGTCCGGCGGCGATGCTGCGGCATACGCCCGGCCTCCGTGCCGGCTAAAATGCCCGGCCCTCCGCGTTGGATGCCCGAAATGACGATCGACTACTCCCAAGCCCGCGAAAAGATGGTGGAACAGCAGGTCCGTCCCTGGGACGTGCTGGACCTGCGCGTGCTCGACGTGCTGTCGCGGCTGCCGCGCGAGACCTTCGTGCCGCCGGCCCACCGCGCCGTGGCCTACGCCGACCTGGAGATTCCGCTGGGCCACGGCCAGTTCATGATGAAGCCGGTCATCGAAGGCCGCATGCTGCAGGCCCTGGACCTGCAGCCGGGCGAGGACGTGCTGGAGATCGGCACCGGCAGCGGCTTCGTCAGCGCCTGCCTGGGCGAGCTCGGCCGCGAAGTGGTCAGCCTGGAGATCGAGCCGGCCCTGGCCGCCGCCGCGCGCGCCAACCTGGACGCCGCCGGCCTGGGCAGCAACGTCCGCATCGAGACCGCCGACGCCTTCGCCTGGAACAGCGAGCGCCGCTTCGACGTGGTCTGCGTCACCGCCGCGGTCACCGAGATCCCGGCCCAGTTCCTGGCCTGGCTGCGCCCCGGCGGCCGCCTGTTCGCGATCCGCGGCCGCGCGCCGGTCATGGAAGCGGTGCTGGTGCATGCCGAAGCCGGCGCGCCGCGCACGGAATCGCTGTTCGAAACCGACCTGGCGTACTACCTGCGAGGCGCAGCGCCAGTCCCCCAGTTCACATTCTGATCCATCAAGGAAGCCGCAATGATCCGCCGATCCCTCGTCCTGGCGCTGGCCGCCGCGCTGTTTCCGTTGGCCGCCAACGCCACGGACCTGCTGCAAGTCTACGAAATGGCCCGCAACAGCGACCCGCAGTTGGCCTCCGCGGAATCGACCCGGCTGTACGACAAGGAAGGCGAAGTGCAGGCGCGCGCCGCCCTGCTGCCGCAGATCAACGGCAGCGCCTCGCTGCAGCGCAACCATAGCGAAGTCGAGCGCGGCGGCGGCGAATTGGCCGGCACCGGCAAGAGCCGCAGCTACGCCGTGCAGGGCCAGCAGACCCTGGTCAACTTCGCGCAGTTCTCCAACCTGCGCGCGCAGAAGGCGCGCAGCCTGGCCGCCGACTACACCCTGGATTCGGCCAACGACGACCTGATCGTGCGCACCTCGGCGGCCTACTTCAACGTGCTGGTGGCGATCGAATCGCTGGTCGCCGCCGAGACCAACGAAGCCGCCGCCAAGAAGCAGTTCGACTATGCCGACAAGCGCCTGGAAGTGGGCCTGGCGCCGATCACCGACGTGCACGAAGCCCGCGCCGAGTACGACCAGGCCCGCGCCGACACGATCACCGCGCGCAACTCGCTGCAGGACCTGTACCAGGCGCTGACCCAGATCACCGGCCAGCCGGTGCGCGACCTGCGCGGCCTGCCGGAGGATTTCCGTCCGCAGCTGCCGGCCACCGGCGGCGACATCGACAGCCTGATCGCCTCGGCGCTGGACAAGAATCCCTCGCTGCGCTCCTACCAGTACCAGGTGCAGGCGGCAGAGGCCAGCGTCTCCGCGGCACGCGCCGGGCACCTGCCGACGCTGAACCTGTCGGCCAGCGCCGGCCGCGATGCGAACTGGGGCGACAGCGTCTCCGGCAGCGGCAGCACCCCGCGCGCCGACAGCAACACCATCGGCCTGACCTTGAACATCCCGATCTTCGCCGGCGGCGCCACCCAGTCGGCGGTGCGCCAAGCGCTGGCGCAGCGCGACATCGCCCAGGACACCTACGAACTGCAGAAGCGCGCACTCGACCGCAACACCCGCAACGCGTACCAGACGGTGGTGGCCGGGATCAGCGAGATCGAGGCGCGGCGTCTGGCGGTGGTCTCGGCGCAGGCCGCGTTCGATGCCTCGCAGGTCGGCCTGGAGGTGGGTACCCGCACCGTGCTGGACGTGGTGCAGAACCAGCGCACCCTGTACCAGGCGCAGCTGGCCTACGCGCAGGCGCGCTACAACTTCCTGCAGAACCGCCTGCTGCTGAGCCAGGCGCTCGGCTCGCTGGACGTGGCCGAGGTGCAGTCGATCAACGCGCTGCTGACCCAGAGCGCCGAATCCAAGCTCAACTCCGCCAACAGCACGCAGTAAGCGCACGCATACGCGCTTGCCGCCGAAACGGCGGGCCTTCGGGTCCGCCGTTCTTGTTTATGGAGGCGTGGGGCGAGATGCGGCAGCCTCCTGCGGGAGGGACTTCAGTCCCGACGCGCTGCGCGATGGGAGGAGAGGGACGGCGCGTGCCATGCGTCGCGACTTGGAGGGCACCCCGAGTAACGACGAAGGACATTTGTAGGAGCGGCTTCAGCCGCGACAGGCGTTACCGGGAATGCCCGTCGCGGCTGAAGCCGCTCCTACGAGGGCAACCACGTGTCACTGAGCCGCGGCGAAGCGCGCTGTCCGAGGCTTTCTGAAATTGCGCCCATAACGGGTCTTTCCGGACCGCGGAAAAGGCTGACGTCGCAGGAGCCGTAGGAGCGGCTTCAGCCGCGACGGGCCTTCCCATGAAAGCACGTCATGGATACCCGCTGCGACGGAGACGCGCGCGCCTCTACGACGCGTCAGTCCTCCACGCCCGCATCGCCCGCCAGCGGCGGCAGGTGTGGCGCGATCAGCTGCAGGGTCCGTTGCAGCGCGCCACGGCCGTTCGCGACCAGCGCGCAGCCGGCCTCGGCCATGCGCGTGCGCGCCTCGGCATCGGCCAGCAGGGTCTGCAGCGCCGCGCACACGGCGCCGGCATCCTCGCAGATGGCCACCGCGCCGGCTTCGCGCATGCGCCGCGAAATCTCGGAGAAATTATGCAGGTGCGGGCCGGTCACCGACGGAGTGCCGACCGCCGCCGGCTCCAGCAGGTTGTGGCCGCCGATCGGCTGCAGGCTGCCGCCGACGAAGGCCACCTGGGCGCAGGCATAGAACCCCATCAGCTCGCCCAGCGTATCGATCACGAACACCGCATCCTCGGCGCCGGGCCACTGCTGCTGGCGGCGCGTGGCCACGCGCCAGCCCTGGTCGCGCGCCAGCGCCTCGACCTTGGCGAAGCGCTCCGGATGCCGCGGCGCCCACAGCAGCAGCAGGTCCGGCCACTGCCGGCGCAGCTGCCGGTGCATCTCGATCACCGCCGCTTCCTCGCCCTCATGGGTACTGGCGGCGATCCACACCGGACGCGTCGCCGGCACGCGTTCGCGGAACGCGGCGACGACCTCCGGCAAGTGCGCAGGCGCCGCGATGTCGAACTTCAGGTTGCCCAACGCGCGTACCTGCTCGGCACGCGCGCCCAGCGCCACGAAGCGCTCGGCATCCTCCTGCGACTGCGCCGCCACGCAGGTGACGGTGCGCAGCGCGCGCCCGATCAAAGGCCGCAGCAGCCGGTAGCCGCGCAACGAACGCGCCGACAGCCGCGCATTGAGCACGTAAACCGGAATGCCGCGGTCTCGGCAGCCGAACAGCATGTTCGGCCACAGCTCGGTTTCCAGGATCAGCGCCAGGCTCGGGCGGAAGTGCTGCAGGAAACGGCCGACGCTGCCGGGCACGTCGTAGGGCAGATACACATGATCGAGCGCGTCGCCCCACAGCGCGCGCACCCGCTCCGAACCGGTCGGGGTGATGGTGGTGATCACCCAGCGGATGTCCGGGCGCTGCGCGCGCAGCGCATTGACCACCGGCGCGGCGACGTTGACCTCGCCCACCGAGACCGCATGCAGCCACACCCGCGGCCGCCCGCGCGCCTGCGAATACGAGGCGTAGCGCTCGTCCCAGCGCTGGAAGTACTGGCGCACGCGGAAACCGCGCCAGACCAGGTGATAGACGGTGACCGGCAGCAGCAGATAGAGGATGGCCGAGTACAGGCCGCGCAGCAGCCGCTCGATGAAATCGTTGCGCATCCGGACAGCATAGCCGGTTGCGCGCAGGCGGCGGCAGACGATCGCCACGCGCGCCGCAGCGCACGCCGACGCGGTCGTGCGCGCGCCCGGCTAAACTTGGCGCATGTCTGCCGCCCCCACTCCGCCCGCGTCCGCCACCCAGGCCGCACCGCCACCACGCTCACCCCACCACTGGCCCACCTGGCTGCTGCTCGGCCTGGCAGTGATCGCCGCGCGCCTGCCCTGGCTGTTGCAGCGCGCCCTGGGTCGCGGCATCGGCTGGCTGGCGCTGCGGCTGGCCGGCACCCGCCGCCATGCCGCCGAGGTGAACCTGAAGCTGTGCTTCCCGGAGCAGAGCGAGGCCTGGCGCGCGCGCCTGCTGCGCGACAGCTTCGATGCGCTGGGCGTGGGCGTGTTCGAATTCGCCCGCGCCTGGTGGGGCGGCATCGGCGCGATCCGCCGGCGCACCCGCATCGAGGGCCTGGAACACCTGCAGGCGTTGCAGGCGCAAGGCCGCGGCGTGCTGCTGGTGTCCGGCCACTTCATGACCCTGGAGATCTGCGGCCGCCTGCTGTGCCAGTACGTGCCGCTGGCCGGCATGTACCGGCGCCACCGCAATCCGGTGTTCGAATGGGCGGTCAAGCGCGGCCGCCTGCGCTACGCCACCGCGATGTTCGCCAACGAGGACCTGCGCGGCAGCGTGCGCCATCTCAAGCGCGGCGGCTTCCTGTGGTACGCCCCGGACCAGGACATGCGCGGCAAGGACACGGTGTTCGTGCCGTTCTTCGGCATGCCCGCGGCCACCATCACCGCCACCCACCAGCTGGCGCGGCTGACCGGCTGCGCGGTGGTGCCGTACTTCCACCGCCGCGAAGGCGCCGACTACGTGCTGCGCATCGCGCCGCCGCTGGAGGACTTCCCGTCGGAGGACATGGTCGCCGACACCGCGCGGGTCAACGCCGCCATCGAGGCGATGGTGCGCGAAGCGCCGGCGCAGTATCTGTGGATCCACCGCCGCTTCAAGCGCCAGCCCGGCGGCCGCAGCGACTTCTACGAGCGCGGCTGAGCGCTCACGCCGGCGTCGCGGCGTCGGCGCGCTCGCCCGGTTCGGGGTCGTTCGCCAGCAGGGCGCCGGCGTACAGGCCGATCAGCAGCATGGTCAGCCCGCCCCAGAACGACGAATAGAACGCCAGGTGGGTGTTGAACGGGAACACCGTGATCAGCAGCGCCTGCATCGCCGGGCGCGCCCGCTCGCGCGCCTGCGCCGAGGCGTAGCGCCAGGCGCGCCACGCCTGTGCGGCACCGGCCAGCCACAGCAGCAGGCCGATCACGCCGGTCTCGGCGAGCACCTCGAGCACGATCTGGTGGGCATGGAAGGCCGGCTCGCGCCCCCATTCCCCGGCATGGGTCGGATCCGGGTCGCACCCGACATAGGCCTCGCGGAAGCCGCGCACGCCGACGCCGTTGATCGGGTGCTGGCGGATCATGCACCAGGCCGCGCTCCAGATCTGCGCACGCCCGGTCAGCGCCGCGTTGAGGTCGGCCGGATGTCCGCTGAGCGCGCGCGCGGTGCGCTCGAAGCGGTCGTGCACCTGCGGCGACACCACGCCCAGCACCCCCGCCACCAGCAGCGCGGCCACGCCCAGTGCCAGCAGCTTGCGCGCGCCGAGCAGGCGCCAGCCCGACAGCACCAGCAGCACCGCGAAGGTGATCCACGACGCACGCGATCCCGCCAGCACCAGCACCACGCCGACCGCCCCTGCCGCGATCAGCCAGCCCCAAGCACCGCCGCGGCGCGCAGCCAGCCACAGCAGGAACGGCGACACGCTGGCCAGCACCTGGCCGAACTTCAGGTTGCACGGGCCGAACACGCCGCTGAGGCGATCGGCCAGGGCGATCTCCTGCGGCGTGCACAGGCCGTGGTGGCTGATCGCCCACTTCAGCTGGTCCATCGACCAGAACAGCGGGCTGGTGCCGCACAGCGCCTGCGCCAGTGCATCCACGGTCCAGAGCGCGGCGATGACCGCCAGGCCGTTGAAAGTGGTGCGGCGACCGCGCGGCGTCGCCACCGCCATCGCCACCAGCCACAGGAACGGCAGGAAGCGCAGGTCCACCGCCGATTCGCGCAGCGCCAGCGGCACGTCCACCGCGCCCAGTGCCGACAGCGGCTGCGGCAGCCAGTAGGTGAGGAACAGCAGTGTGGTCAGCGCCCAGGCCGGGCCGCTGAGCAGGCGCGCGCCGCCGCGGAAGCGGCTGTGCAGCAGGCGCGCCAGGGTCACCAGGGCGCCCAGCGCCAGCACCCCGGCGGCCAGGCCCGGCGCCGGCCACAGCGCGACGAACACCAGCACCCAGACCGGCGCCCAGCGTTCGCGGACCTCGGGCAAGGCAGAAGCGGACAAGGAACCGTCAGGGCCGGAGTTCGTCATAGATCGCCAGAGTGCTGCGCTGCATCGCCTGCAGCGTATAGGGGAGCGTCGCCGGCGGCGCCGGCGGTTGGGCCAGCAGTGCGCGCGCGGCCGCCACCAGGGCCACGGCGTCGAAGGTCGCCACGGCGCCGGCGGGCTGCAGCTGCGCCAGCAATTCGCCGACTCCGCCATGCGCCCAGCCCAGCACCGGCCGTCCGACCGCCAGCGCCTCGACCACGGTGCGGCCGAAGGCCTCGGGCTTGCGCGACAGCTGCAGCACCAGGTCGCTGGCGGCGTAGGCGTCGGCGATGCGCGCGGTCGGCGGCGTGAACGCCACTGCGTCGGCCACGCCGAGGGTCGCCGCCTCGGCTTCGAGTTCGCGGATGTAGGCCTCGCGCCCGGCCTCGCGCGCGCCCGGCAACCACAGCCGCGCGGCGCTTCCCTCGCCCCGCAGCGCCGCCAGCAGGCGCAGCGCATCGGCGTGGCCCTTCAGGCGGGTGCCGCGCCCCGGCAGCAACAGCAGCGGCCCATCCCCGGCCAACGCCGGCGCCTGGCTGACGGCCCACGCCCGCGCCTGCGCATCGGGCCAGGGACGGCGCGGGAACTGCGCCGGATCAATGCCGCGCGGCACCACCCGCAGGCGCGCCGGATCGGTCTGCGGATAGTGCTGCAGCACGTAGTCGCGCACCGTCTTGGACACGCAGATGACCCGCTCGCCGCGGGTCATCACCGCGCTGTAGCGGCTCGGCGAGTTGAGCCCGTGCACGGTGGTGACCAGGCGCGGACGCTGCGCCGCCGGCATGCCCTGCAGCGCGCGCCAGCCCAGCCAGGCCGGCAGCCGCGAGCGCGCGTGCACGATGTCGGCGCGCTCGCGCGCGAACAGGCGCCGCAGCGCCGGCGCGTGGCGCAGGGTCAGCAAGGATTTGCGGCCGATGTCTAGGGCGATGTGTTCGGCGCCGGTGGCGGCCAGGGCCGGCAGCAGCCGGCCGCCAGCCGACACGACCACGGCGCGATGTCCGGCCTCGACCAGGGCCTGGGCGATTTCCAGGGTGGACCGCTCGACGCCGCCGGACTCCAGCGCCGGCAGCAGCTGCACCACGGTCAGGCGGTGCATCGAACCCGGATCAGTCGACCAACACGAAGACCGCGCCGCAGTACGGGCACTTGGCTTCCAGGCCCGGCTCGTCCTCGATCGGCAGGTAGACCCGCGGATGCGAGTTCCACAGCGCCATTTCCGGGGTCGGGCAGCTCAGCGGCAGGTCGGCGCGGCGCACCTCGTAGCGCGTCTGGGCATTGGCGGGCGCGGTGGCGGTATGGCTCATGGCGGTGGGGACACGGCGAAGGGGACAGACGATTCTAGCAGCCCGTCCCGGGGCCGGGCGCAGGTCCGGACGGCCGTCGCGGGAGACCTTCTTTCACGCGCCTTTCCTATCTGCTTGATGCAGGGCGAACGCGACACTATGCTGGTGTCACGCGGCGCCGACATGCCGCTTTGAGGTGTCTCGTGGATATAGGTGTGCGTTTGATGCAGGCGCGGCGAAATGCCGGTTTCACACTGCGCGAGCTTGCCGCCTTGCTGGGCGTGGCGCATAGCACCCTGGGTCATTGGGAGAACAACCGTTCGGTTCCCAATGCCCGGCATTTGTTGAAGATCGCCGAACTTACCGGCGTCGATGCCTATGTGCTGCTCACCGGCAAGCCTTCCAAGCTGAACCAGACCGACAGCGACAGCCTGCCGTTGCCGGTGGGCAAGCGCATGGCCTGAACGCGGCGCGGCGCCGCTGGCGCCGTCCCCGTGCCCGGCTCGACCCCGCGCAGCCCAGGTGCCGGCTGCGCGTGAAGACGCGACTCGCACTGCGACACTGGCTGTCGCCCCCATATGAAACCGCTTCCAGCCCCGCCCTTTCGCTGATCTCGCCGCAATCCGGCGCAGCGGTTGCGGCACGCGGGCCGCTTCAGCGCCAGTCCCTCACTGCCCCTGGCGCAATCGCGGCGCCTCCCTGCCAGTCATTCCGTCTGCGGCAACATCACGCGCTTCAGGCACGGCCTCGCGCACGACTCGCACCTGAGGCGCGCGCAGCGCGCGAGCGGATCTGCTGAAGACATGAGGGTGGCAGCCATGCTGCCGGCCGTGCCGTTCGCGCACGCCCGAGGCGCCGCGGGAGCACATGCAGCCGCACCGGCACCGCAGTCATGCGGGCCGGTGCGCACTGGAAGCCGCGTGGCGGCTTATTTTTCCGCTTCGAGCTGCTTGCGGATCTGCGCGTCGACCGCGGCGATCGCGGTCATGTTCATCACCCGGCGCGAGGTGGCGCTGGTGGTGAGGATGTGCACCGCCTTGGAAATGCCCATCAGGATCGGGCCGATCGCCACGCCGTCGGTGAACACGCGCACCAGGTTGTAGGCGATGTTGGCCGCTTCCAGGTTCGGCAGCACGAACAGGTTGGCGCGGCCCTTCAGCGTGCTGTTGGGCATGATCTGCTTGCGCAGCGCCTCGTCCCACGCGGTGTCGCCCTGCATCTCGCCGTCGATGTTGAGTTCGGGCTTGCGCTTGAGCAGCGCCTCGCGCACCTGGCGCATCTTCAGCGCGTCGCGCGAATCGTGGCTGCCGAAATTGGAATGCGACAGCAGCGCGATGTTCGGCTCGATGCCGAACAGCTTCAGGCGATAGGCGGCCTGCAGCGTGGCTTCGACGATCTGCTCCACGCTCGGATCTTCCTGCACGTGGGTGTCGACGAAGAAGAACGCGCCCTGCTGGTTGATCACGCCGGTCATCGCCGAGGTCGAGCTGACCTTCGGCTCCAGCGGAATCACGCTGCGCGCGTAGCCGAGCTTCTTGTGGAAACGGCCGACCACACCGGTGAGCAGCGCATCGGCCTCGCCGCGCGCGACCATCACCGCCGCGATCAGCGTCGGTCGCGAGCGCATCAGTTCCTTGGCCGCGGTGACGGTGACGCCGCGGCGCTCGGTGAGCGCGTGGTAGTACTGCCAGTAGTCGTTGAAGCGCGGATCGTCGTGGATGTTGGTGATCTCGAAATCCACGCCGGCGGTGATGCGCAGGCCCAGGCGCTGGATGCGCGCCTCGATCACGTCGGGACGGCCGATCAGGATCGGGAATGCCAGGCCCTCGTCGATCACGCTCTGCACCGCGCGCAGCACCACTTCCTCTTCGCCCTCGGCATAGACCACGCGCTGCTTGTCGGCGCGGGCGCGGTCGTACACCGGCTTCATCATCAGGCTGGTGCGGTAGACGAACTGGCTGAGCTTGTCGCGGTAGGCGGCCATGTCGGCGATCGGGCGCGTGGCCACGCCCGAATCCATCGCCGCCTGCGCCACCGCCGAGGACAGCTCGACCAGTAGGCGCGGATCCAGCGGCCGCGGAATCAGGTAGTCGGGGCCGAAGCTCGGCGTCTCGCCGCCGTAGGCCGCGCCGAGGTCGGAGGCCTCGCGCCGCGCCATCGCCGCGATCGCCTTGACGCAGGCGATCTTCATTTCCTCGTTGATGCCGGTGGCGCCGACGTCGATGGCGCCGCGGAACAGGTAGGGGAAGCACAGCACGTTGTTGATCTGGTTCGGATAGTCCGAACGACCGGTGCCGATGATCGCGTCCGGACGCACCGCCTTGGCCGCCTCCGGCGTGATCTCCGGATTCGGGTTGGCCAGGGCGAAGATCACCGGCTGTGGCGCCATCGTCGCCACCATCTCCGGCTTGAGGATGCCGGCGGCCGACAGGCCGAGGAAGATGTCCGCGCCCTCGACGATCTCGGCCAGGGTGCGCTTGTCGGTGTCGCGCGCGTAGCGCGCCTTGTCCGGATCCAGGTCGGTGCGGCCGGTATGGATCACGCCGTCGCGGTCCAGGGCCAGGATGTTCTCCGGCTTCAGGCCGAGCGAGACCAGCATGTTGACGCAGGAGATGCCGGCCGCGCCCATGCCGGTGGTGGCCAGCTTGACCTCTTCGATCTTCTTGCCGGTGACCACCAGTGCGTTGAGCACAGCCGCGCCGACGATGATCGCGGTGCCGTGCTGGTCGTCGTGGAACACCGGGATGTTCATGCGCTCGCGCAACTTGCGCTCGACGATGAAGCACTCCGGCGCCTTGATGTCTTCCAGGTTGATGCCGCCGAAGGTCGGCTCGAGGCTGGCGATGATGTCGACCAGCTTGTCCGGATCGTTCTCGTTGATCTCGATGTCGAACACGTCGATGCCGGCGAACTTCTGGAACAGCACGCCCTTGCCTTCCATCACCGGCTTGGACGCCAGTGGGCCGATGTTGCCCAGGCCCAGCACCGCGGTGCCGTTGCTGATCACCGCCACCAGGTTGCCGCGCGCGGTCAGCTCGCTGGCTTGCTTCGGATCGGCGACGATGGCCTCGCAGGCGAAGGCCACGCCCGGCGAATAGGCCAGGGAGAGATCGCGCTGGGTCAGCATCGGCTTGGTCGCGGAGACCTTGATCTTGCCCGGCGGTTGTTGGCGGTGATAGTCGAGGGCGGCCTGTTTGAAATCGTCGTTTGACATCGAGGGCTTCTTTTGTCGAAAGGCGCGGAGGCCCGGAATTCTACCCCCAGCGGCAGGAGCGGTCCTGTCTGGCGGCTGTCGCCACGGCCTTGGGGGCAGGAAAAAAGCAACGCGCCGGCAAGGCCGGCGCGTCGTGTGATGCAAGGGATCAGCGCGTGGCGAGCGGTTCGGCCGCCACCGCCGGCAGCGGCTCGGCCTCGCCATCCAGCGCCAGCCGCAGGCGGTCGCGATCCAGCGCATTCTCCCAGCGCGAGACCACCACGGTGGCCACCGCATTGCCCATGAAGTTGGTCAGCGAGCGGCATTCGCTCATGAAGCGGTCCACGCCCAGGATCAACGCCATGCCGGCCACCGGCACTTCCGGCACCACCGCCAGCGTCGCCGCCAGGGTGATGAAGCCGGCGCCGGTCACGCCGGCCGCGCCCTTGGAGCTGAGCATCGCCACCAGCAGCAGCGTGATCTGATGACCCAGGGTCAGTTCGGTGTTGGTGGCCTGCGCGATGAACAGCGCCGCGAGCGTCATGTAGATGTTGGTGCCGTCGAGGTTGAACGAGTAACCGGTGGGCACCACCAGGCCGACCACCGACTTCTCGCACCCGGCGCGCTCCATCTTCTCCATCAGCGACGGCAGCGCCGATTCTGACGAGGACGTGCCCAGCACCAGCAACAGTTCCGTCTTGAGGTAGCGGATCAGCTTGAAGATCGAGAAGCCGCACAGATAGGCGACCGCGCCGAGGATCACCACCACGAACAGCAGCGAGGTGACGTAAAACGAACCGACCAGCCAGGCCAGCTGCACCAGCGAGTGCAGGCCGTGCTCGCCGATGGTGTAGGCGATCGCGCCCAGCGCGCCGATCGGCGCGGCCTTCATCAGGATGTGCACCAGCTTGAACACCGGCGCGATCAGCGCCTCCAGGAAGTTCAGGACCGGCTTGCCGCGCTCGCCGACCATGGCCAGCGACACGCCGAACAGCACGGCGACGAACAGCACCTGCAGCACGTTGGTCCCGACCAGCTTGCCGTTGACCACCTGGTCGCCGGTGAACGCGCCGACCAGCGAGTTGGGGATGATGTCCATCAGGAAGCCGACCAGGGTCAGGTCGTGCGACTTCTGCACGTAGCTGGCGACCTTGCTCTGGTCCAGCGTGGCCAGGTTGACGTCCATGCCCGCGCCGGGCTGCACCACGTGCGCGACGATCATGCCCACCACCAGCGCCAGGGTGGAGAAGAACAGGAAGTACACCATCGCCTTGCCGAACACCCGACCCACCGTCTTCAGGTGCGTCATGCCGGCGATGCCGGTGACGATGGTCAGGAAGATCACCGGCGCGATGATCATCTTCACCAGCTTGATGAAGGCATCGGCCAGCGGCTTGAGCTGCGTGGCGATCTGCGGCTCCAGATGGCCGAGCACGGCACCGATGACGATGGCCACCAGCACCTGGACGTAGGTATGCCGGTAAAACGGCACCGGCCGCGGCGCAGGGCTGGCCGGGGAAGTTGAGATATGCATCGAAGGCACTCCGGGACGGTCCGCCCACCCGACGCGGGTCGCGGAATGCTGCCTTTGTACGCGTCGCCAGCGTCTAAGCAGATAACCTATTGGTACTAGGCCCGGCGCCGCGCCGTGTCGACGCGGTTACAGTGGCGCGGTAGGCTCACGGAAGGGCTAACGCAACGCCGCACGCAGACGCCGCCCCTCGCGGCCGATGGCGGCGCCGTCGCCATCGCAGCGCACGTCTTCAGGGGGAGACGGCGCCGCAGGACTGCAACATCGCCGTAAAGAACGGCCGGGCGCGTCCGCTATTGCATGCAGGGGGCATCACGTCCGGCACCGTGTCCGCATCGCAGCGGCCTCGCCGTTCGCGTGCGGTCCGCCGCCGCACTGCCCGCGCCATCATGGCACCACCAGCCCGGCCGGGGACTGCCGCGCCTTCATTCCTTACCGAGACGACTCCATCATGCGCCACACTCTCCTCTTCGCTGCGCTGGGCCTGACCGCCGCCGCTCCCGCCGTCGCCGCCAACGGTTTCGACGACTGGCCGACCAAGGTCGCCTTCAACGACGGCACCGAACTGGCCGTGACCGGCAACTACGCCTACGACTGGAACAACTTCTCCAACGACGACGGCCGCCTGGAGGACGACAACGCGTTCCGGCGCAAGGAGTTCGGCGCCACGCTGAAGAAGAAGGGCGTGTACGACGCGATGGTGTACTTCGACTTCGAGTCCAAGCTGTGGCTGGACGTGTTCTTCCGCTTCGAGACCAAGGCCCTGTTCGGTGCCGACTACGGCAAGGTGCGCCTGGGCTACATCAAGGTGCCGGTGGGCCTGGAAGGCGTGACCAGCTCGCGCGCGGACAGCTTCATGGAAGTGGCGCTGCCGGTGCAGGCCATCTACCAGGGCCGTCGCACCGGTGTGGAGTGGACCTTCGAGCGTCCGCAATACCTGTTGCAGGCCGGCGCCTACGGCGGCAAGGACCTGCAGGGCGACAACCCCGGCACCACCCAGGCGGTGCGCGGCGTGTGGACCCCGTTCAAGGCCGACGGCGACGTGCTGCACCTTGGCCTGGCGTACTCGCAGGAGAATCCGCGCGGCTACCACAATGGCCTGGACGTGAGCTTCAGCCCGCGCGCGCGCTTCCGTGCGCGTCCGGAAGCCGGCCTGACCGACGTGCGCCTGATCGATTCGGGCACGCTGGTCGACGTCGACCAGGTGCGCCGCACCGGCCTGGAGGCGATCTGGATCAAGGGACCGTTCTCGATGCAGGGCGAGGCGCTGCGCGCCGACGTCACCCGCGACAACGGCCGCCCCGACTACACCGCCGACGGCCAGTACATGTTCGCCAGCTACGTGCTGACCGGCGAATCGCGGCCGTACAGCGCCGGCAACGTCGGCAACATCAAGCCGGCCAACGCCTACGGCGCGGTCGAACTGCTGGCGCGCTACAGCCGCCTGGACCTGGACGACGGCACGGTGCTCGGCGGCCGCCAGCACGACTGGACCTTCGGCGCCAACTGGTACCTGACCAGCCACTTCAAGTTCCAGGTCAACTACGTGCGCGCCGATGCCGAACGCGCCGGCGTGCACGTCAAGCCGAACTCGCTGGACGTCCGCGCCCAGGTCCAGTTCTGAGCCTGCGCACGCCGGCCGATCCGACGCGATCGGCCGGCGTGCGCCCCGCTGCGCCAGCCGCAAAGGCTGCGCAGCGAACCGCAGAATGGGCCTCGGCGATGCCAAGGCCCCCTGCATGATGCGGCCTCGGCGCCCACAACGTGTTCGCGGCACGTCCGCAAGACGACACCGGCGACGTTCCCTGATGCGATCGCCGTTCCACCTGCCGGCGGTTTCCGCTCGTTGGCGGTCCGCGACGCCAGCCATCACCGCCGCATGCCGCAAACGGCAGCGCACCCTCTAAGCTGATGCGGTCCCGGTCGCCGCGTTCTTCCGCATGCCCTCGCTCCTGCGCCATCGTCGCCTGATCCTGCTGCTGGTCGTCATCGTCGGCGGCATGGTGCTGGCGATGCTGTCGGCGCAACACGTCGCCGAACAGCGCGCGCTGCGCGCCGAGAGCGTGCAACTGCGGCAACAGCTGGAGCTGTATGCGCAGACGCTGCAGCAGCGCATCGACCGCTACCGCACTCTGCCGCAGGTGCTGGCGCTGGATCCGGAACTGCGCGATGCCCTGACCCATCCGCTGGACGCGGCCACCCAGCAGCAGTTGAACCTGAAGCTGGAACGCGCCAACGACGTCACCCGCTCCTCGACCCTGACCCTGATCGATGCCAACGGCGTGGCCCTGGCCGCCAGCAACTGGCGCCTGGCCAGCAGCAACGTCGGCGCCGACTACAGCTTCCGCCCTTACGTGAAGCAGGCATTGGCGCAGGGCAAGGGCCGCTTCTACGGCATCGGCATGACCACCGGCGTGCCCGGCTACTTCCTGTCGCAGGCGATCCTCGACGCACGCGGGCGCCCACTCGGGGTGATCGTGATCAAGATCGAACTGGCCGCGCTGGAGCACGAATGGCTGCGCGTGCCCGACGTGGTGCTGGTCAGCGACAGCCATGGCGTGGTGTTCCTGTCCAGCCGCGACGTCTGGCGCTATCGCCAGCTGCAACCGCTCAGCGCGCACGAGCGCGACGAACTGCTGGCCACCCGCCAGTACGCGCAGCAGACGCTGTTGCCGGCGCGACGGCGGGTGCTGGAGACGCTGGACGACGGCGGCCAGGTAATGCGCATCGACATGCCCGCACAACCCGCCCCGCTGCTGTGGCAGAGCATGGCGCTGCCGGAGGGCGGCTGGCGCCTGCACCTGCTGCACGACGTCGGCGGCAGCCGTGCGGCCGGCCGCGCCGCCGCGCTGGCCGCGGCCGGCATCTGGCTGGCGCTGGCGTTCCTGGCCCTGCTGTTCCAGCAGCGCCAGCGCCTGGCGCGGCTGCGCCAGCGCAGCCGGCGCGAACTGGAGGCGTTGCTGCAGCAGCATGCGCAGGAGCTGCGTACCGCCCAGGACGGCATCGTGCAGGCCGCGCAGCAGGCCGACACCGGCCTCAGCCGCAGCCTGGAGCACCTGCCGCAGGGCGTGGTGATCATTGATGCGCAACTGCGTCTGGTGGCGTGGAATTCGCGCTATCTGGAAATCTTCCGCTTCCCGCCGGAACTGATCCGGGTCGGGCGCCCGATCGAGGATGTGTTCCGCTACAACGCGCGCCGCGGCCTGCTCGGCCCCGGCCCGGTGGAAGCGGCGATCCAGCGCCGCCTGGATCACCTGCGCAGCGGCCGTCCGCACATGCGCGAGAGCGAGAAGGACGACGGCACGGTGCTGGAGATCCGCGGCAATCCGCTGCCCGACGGCGGTTTCGTCACCAGCTACGCCGACATCACCAGCTACAAGAACGCCGCGCGCGAACTGCGCTCGCTGGCCGACGCGCTGGAGCATCGTGTCGCCGAACGCACCCACGATCTGGCCGAGGCCAAGCGCGAGGCCGAGAACGCCAACCGCTACAAGACCCGCTTCGTGGCCTCGGCGGTGCACGACCTGCTGCAGCCGCTCAACGCCGCGCGCATGTTCGTCTCGGCGCTGCGCGGCAAGCTGCACGAGGCCGATGCGCGGCAGATCGCCGACCACGTCGACAACGCGCTGGCGGCGCAGGACGCGATCCTCAACAGCCTGCTGGACATCTCGCGACTGGAAGCGGGCACGTTGAAGACGCAGGTGCAGGACCTGGCGCTGGACCCGCTGCTGCAGACCCTGGCACGCGAGTTCGGCATCGTCGCCGAAGGCCGTGGGCTGCGCCTGGACTACGTACCGACCCGCGCCACCGTGCGCAGCGATGCGACCCTGCTGCGGCGCATCCTGCAGAACTTCCTGTCCAACGCGGTGCGCTACACCCCGCGCGGGCGGGTGCTGCTGGGTTGCCGGCGCGACGGTGCGCAGCTGCGCATCGAAGTACACGATCAGGGACCGGGTATTCCCGACGCCCTGCAGCAGGAGATCTTCGAGGAATTCCGCCGGCTTGGCGATGGCGTCGCCAACGACCGCGGCGCCGGCCTCGGCCTGGCGATCGTGGAGCGCATCGGCCGCCTGCTCGGCCATCGCATCGGCCTGCGCTCGCAGTTGGGCCGCGGCAGCGTGTTCTCGGTGACCGTGCCGCTGGGCGATGCCGCCGCGGCGCAACGCCAGGTGCCGGCGGCGATGGCCAGCGACAACGGCGACGACCCGATCCTGCATGGCTGCCGGGTCTGGTGCATCGACGACGACCCGCGCGTCTGCGAGGCCAGCCGGACCCTGCTGACGCGCTGGGCCTGCCAGGTGGAACTGGCCGCCGGCCCGGACCAGGCGCTGGCCGCAGCGCAGCCGGCGCAGGCGCCGGAACTGGTGTTGCTGGACGTGCGCATGGGCGACTGCCACGGCCCAACCCTGTTCGCGCAACTGTGCGCGCGCTGGCAGGCCGAGCCGCGGGTGATCCTGGTCACCGCCGAAGCCGATCCGGCGCTGCGCGCCTTGGCACAGGACCGCGGCTGGGGCTTCCTGGCCAAACCGGTACGGGCCCCGGCCCTGCGCGCGCTGATGACGCAGATGCTGCTGCGGCGTGGTTGAGGCGTTCGCTTGGTGGGCGGCAACGGTGGCTACGCCAACGTCACCCTGTCGGCCAGCTATTCGCGGTGACCGCGCGGCGCAGGTGGATTTTCGCTTTGGGTTTTGGGGAATTGGGATCTCTAGCTGCCGTACCCTCATCCGCCCCTGCGGGGCACCTTCTCCCGGTGGGAGAAGGAAGGCGCTAGCCCCTCTCCCGTCGGGAGAGGGGTTGGGGTGAGGGTACGGACGCGCAGCGCCGCGTCAAAAGTGATATGCCCCTGCTCTGCCCTTGCGGCGATGACCACCATGGCTGCCGTACCCTCATCCGCCCCTGCGGGGCACCTTCTCCCGGTGGGAGAGGGGCTGGGGTGAGGGTACGGACGCGCAGCGCCGCGTCAAAGCTGGTGCGCCCCGGATCTGCCTTGCGTCGATGAGCACCATGGCTGCGGCACCCTCATCCACCCCTGCGGGGCACCTTCTCCCGAGGGGAGAAGGAAAAAGCCGGCGGCGCCGCGCTTTAGCCCCTCTCCCCCCGGGAGAGGGGTTGGGGTGAGGGTACGGGGCGCCGCGCGATGTCTACCACTCGCGCGGGGCGATCAGCTCTTCGACATCGGCGTCGGCGAAACCATAGGCCTTGGCGATGTGCAGGAAATCCACGCCGATGTTCTCGCTTGCGGCGGTCTCGATCTCGCTGTCGTGGGCCTCGAACTCCAGCGCCAGCTTGTTGAACTCTTCGGTGGCGGCATGGGTGAGCCGGTACAGCGCCGGCAGGTCCGCCGGTGCCTGCGCCTCGATCGCCTCGCACAACCGCAGCAGGATCTTCTGTCCCTTGCCGACCAGCGACGGGGGAAAGTAGTCGTCGTCCAGCATCTCCTGCAGGAACGGATAGTGGGCGGTCTGCTCGTTGCGGATGGTCGTGGTGGGCATGGTCCGGTGGTCTCCGCCCGCGGGGGGCGCGGGCATCGGCGCATAGCATCGCGTATCCGGGCCCCGCAGAAAACGCCCCCCGCCGGCGCCCGGTTCAGGCCTCGCCTTCCGGCTCCAGCGCCTTCACCAGCACCGCGGCCTGGGTGCGGCTGTGGCATTCGAGCTTCTTCAGGATCGCGGTCACGTGGACCTTGACGGTGTTCTCGGCCAGGCCCAGTTCGTAGGCGATCTGCTTGTTGAGCAGGCCGTCGGCCAGGCACAGCAGCACCCGGAACTGCTGCGGGGTCAGTTGCGCCAGGCGCGCCGCCAGCTGCGCGTCGGCCTCCGACCGCGCCGCGGTCAGCGGTGGGAACCAGGTGCCGCCGTCGAGCACGGCCGCCACCGCAATGCCGATGGTCTCGGCCGGCGAGGACTTGGGAATGAAACCCGCCGCGCCGAACTGCTGCGCGCGGCGGATCACCCGCGGATGGTCGTTGGAGGAAATCACCACCACCGGCACGTCCGGGCGCTCGCCGCGCACGTGCAGCAGGGCCGAGAAGCCGCGCGCGCCGGGCATGGCCAGGTCCAGCAGGATCAGGTCGGCATCGGCCTGCGCGGCCAGCGCGGCATCCAGGGTGCCGGCGCTGGCCGCCTCCACCACCAGGGCGCGCGGCAAAGCCTGGCGCAACGCGTGCAGCACGGCGGCGCGGAACAGCGGGTGGTCGTCGGCGACCAGGATCGTCGGGGCATCCATGGGCGTGAAGGCAGCTGGCATGACGCTGCAGAGCGGCATCGGGTGGGCGCGGACAACGCGCAGGACCCGCAGTGTACGTGCGGGGCCGCTGGATGCCGAGTGTGCGGGATCCGATCGGGCGACGGCGGGTTGGCCGAGACCGGCACGCCGGATGCCTGCGGCGGGACGCGCAGGCCGTGGCGCACAGCACCGCCACGCCGCGCATGGGCCCTCCGCAGCGCGCAAAGGCGTCCTCGGCCGCGCATTCAAGGCCGGCCCCACCATGGCCGATAACACGGCGTGACCGTCTCGTTCTCCAATCTGCTGGGCCGCCTGCCGCTGGCCGCGTCCTGCCTCATCGTGTGCCTGGCGCTCGCGCCGGACGCGCCCGCGGCCGTCACCGCAAGCGACGACGACCTGCCCAGCAGCCTGGAACACTTCGGCCTGGACGAGGGCCTGTCGCAGCTGTCGATCAACGCCCTGCAGAGCGACGACCAGGGCTTCCTGTGGGTGGGCACGCAAGAAGGCCTGAACCGCTTCGACGGGCATCTGTTCCGGGCCTACCGGCGCGAACTCGGCAGCGACAGCCGGCAGAGCCTGCTCAGCAGCAGCATCGACAGCATCGGCTTCGAGCCGCGCGGCACCCGCCTGTGGCTGGGCACCAACGACGCCGGCCTGGAAGTGATCGAGCTGGCGACCTGGCAACACCACCGTCTCGGCGCCAAGCAGGGCCTGTCGCACAACCGCGTCACCCAGATCCTGATCGATCCGCAGGGCGGCGCGTGGCTGGGCACCGAACGCGGGGCGGACCGGGTCGAGGCCGACCTGCAGCGGGCGCGCCCGCTGGGCGGCGATGCGCCGGTGGTGGGCCTGACCTGGATGCCGGACGGCAAGCAACCGGTGGCGCTGGACCGGCAATGCCGGCTGTGGCGACTCGGCCACGACGCGCGCGAGGAACTGCCGGCACCGCCCGGCATAGACGAATGCGTGGGCCTGCAGTCCGGCCCGGAAGGGCTGTGGCTGGCTTCGGCACGCGGCGGCCTGTTCCAGCTCGATGCGCAGGGCGCGGTGCTGGCGCACTGGACGCCAGCGCAGTTGCTCACCGGCGGCAGCGACCTCAGCGCGCTGATCCGGCTGCACGACGGCCGCGTGCTGGTCGGCACCACCAATGCCACGGTGACGCAACTGGACAGCGCGCAGCATGCGCCGCAGCGGCTGAGCTTCGACATGCCGCCCAACAGCGCCATCATCCGCTTCTACCAGGCGCCCGACGGCACCTGGTGGATCGGCACCTACACCGGCGGGCTGTACCGGGTGCGTCCGTTGTCGGCGGTGATCCGCAACGACGAGGAGCACATCAGCGACACCCATGCGTGGCCCAGCAGCAGCGTGCGCAGCATCTGGCGCGACGGCGAGCGCATGCTGATCGGCACCGACCAGGGCCTGCTGCTGCGCGACAGCAGCCGTGCCGCCTGGCAGCTGGTGCCCGGGCTGGCCAGCCAGGCGATCCGCAGCATCGCCGCCGACCGCGGCGGCTGGTGGCTGGGCACGCGCCAGGGGCTGTGGCGCCTGGACCGCAACGGCGCAGTGCGGCGCCTGGGCGGGCTGGCCGACGAGCACGTCAACGATCTGCTGCTGGAAGGCGACACGCTGTGGGTGGCCACCCGTCGCGGCCTGACCCGCGTGGTCGATGGGCGCGTGCGCAACGATCCGCGCTGGGCACCCCTGAACGGGCACACCCTGACCCGGGTCTACCGCGACAGCGAAGACACGCTGTGGATCGGCTGCAACGACTGCGGCGTGTGGCGCATGCGCAGCGGCCGTCCCGCCGAGCCGTACCGCCCGCGCGGCAGCACCCTGTACCCCTCGGTGTGGTCGCTGTACGAACACGACGGCGTGCTGTGGGTGGGCACCTTCTCCGGCGGGCTGTTCCGCATCGACCTCAAGCGCGACGTGGCACTGCGCTACAGCGACCGCGAGGGGCTCAGCAGCAACGTCATCTACACGATCCTGCCGGATCCGCAGGGGCGGCTGTGGCTGAGCACCAACAACGGCCTGAGCGTGCTCGATCCGCGCACGCGCATCGTGCAGAGCCTGGGCCGCCGCGACGGCCTGCAGAACCAGGAATACAACAGCGGCCGCGGCTACCGCGACGCGCACGGCCTGCTGTACTTCGGCGGCACCCAGGGCGTGGACGTGATCGATCCCACGCGCCTGCCGCTGCGCAGCCCGCAGGCACGCGCAGTGCTGACCGACCTGCGCATCCTCACGGCCGGCGAGGACCGCAACGGCAGCGAGAACCAGACCGAGAGCGACGTGGTCTACGCGCAGCGCATCGCCCTGGACCACCGCGACAACGTGTTCACCATCGGCATGACCGCGATCGACTTCGCCGCCCCGGGCACCGCGCGCCTGCGCTACCGCGTGGACGGGCTGCAGAAGGGCTGGGTGTACCCGCAGACCGCGCACAGCGACTTCTCGGTCAGCCACCTGCCACCGGACCGCTACACGCTGGTGGTGGAAGCGGCCGGGCGCGACGGCCAGTTCGGTGGCGCGCGGCGGCTGCAGATCGAGGTGCTGCCGCCGCCCTGGCGGCATCCTCTGGCCTACGCCGGCTACGTGGTGCTGGGCCTGGCGCTGCTCGGCCTGGCGCTGCAGCGGGTGCGGCATACGGTCAACCGCGAGCGCGACATGGTGGAACTGCTCAACCTGACCGTGGCCGAGCGCACCCGCCAGCTCGAACGCGCCAACCAGCAGTTGCTGCAGAGCAATGCGCGCCTGCAGGCGGCCACGCGCCTGGATCCGCTGACCCAGGTCGCCAACCGCCGCGAACTGCAGGACTGGCTGGCGCGCGAATGCCCGGCTCTGCTGGCGGCGCTGGACGAGGGCAGCAGCGCCGATGCGCTGTACTTCTTCATGATCGACGTGGACAACTTCAAGCGCATCAACGACGACTACGGCCACCAGGCCGGCGACGCCGCGCTGGTGCACTGCGCCGATCGCCTGCGCGGATTGTGCGGCGAACGCGACCTGCTGGTGCGCTGGGGCGGCGAGGAGTTCCTGCTGGTCACCCGCCTGCCGCGCGAGGACGCCGCCAGCGACCTGGCCGAACGCCTGCGTGCGGCGGTGGCGACGCAGCGCTTAGCGCTGGCCGAGCGCGAACTCACGCTGACCTGCTCCATCGGCTTCGCCCCGTGGCCGTTCGTCGCCGCGTGGCCGGCGCTGGGCGACTGGGAACAGAGCGTGGGCCTGGCCGACCGCTGCCTCTACGCCGCCAAGGGCGCCGGCAAGGACGCCTGGGTGGGACTGGCGCCGGGCGCGGCGCCGGACCGGCCGCGCCTGCATGCGCTGCTGGCCGGCGGCGCACCGGAAGAACTGGGCGACAGCGTACGTGTGCTGTGCTCGCCCGGGCGCCAACCGCGCTTCGCGCGCTGAGCGACGCCGGCGCCCTAGGGCGTGTCACCAATCCCCGAGCATGCCGCGCCGCGGTTGCGCGTGCCTGTGGCAAGGAAGAGCGAGGAAGTGGACGTGCGTCCACGCCCGAGCGATGACGCGGCCACGGGCGCGCGCAACCGCGGCCCTTCGGGTTGGGCCTGGAAGGCGCGCGGCCGGCGCCGCGCGGCTTGACCTGACGGCCAGTCAGGCGCTGCGCCACGCAACGCCGGCCGCGCGCCTGCCAGACCCAACGCGGCATGCTCGGGGATTGGTGACACGCCCTAGCTCAGCGCGGCGGCGCCTGCTGCATGCTGCTGCGCCAAGCGTCCAGGAACTGACGTCGCTTCAGCGCATCCAGGTACACCAGCAGCCCCGGGCCCAGCGCGATCGGGCGGAACGCCGCGGCGGCGGCCGGCCCACCCTGCACCGCCACGCCCGGCTGCGGCAGGATCGGCTGCAGCCGCGCCTCGCGCGACAGCCCCTGCTGCCCGCGCGGCGAGAGCAGGTAATCCAGGAAACGGCGCGCCTCGGCCGCGTGCGGGCTGTCGCGCGGGATCACCGCGGTGCGCAGCGCGACCAGGGTGTAGTCCTCCGGCTGCACGATCGCCAGCGGCGCGCCGGCATCGATGCGCGCCTGCGCGTACGAACCCAGCACGTTGTAGGCCAGCAGCAGGTCGCCGCGCGCGACCTTGTCCAGCAGCACACCGGTGCGTTCTTCCAGCACCACCTGGTTGTCGCCCATCGCCGCCAGCAACGCACCGGCCATGCTGCCCAACTGGCTGTCCTGGGTCGCGAACAGGTAGCCCACGCCGCTGCGTTCGACGTCGTAGGTGCCGATGCGCCCGCGCAGCGGCGAGCCCGGCGCGCGCAGCAGTTCCAGCAACCGGCGGCGGGTGCGCGGCACCTGCGCGGCCGGCAGCCGTGCGGTGTTGTAGACGATCGCCACCGGCTCGTAGCTGATGCCGAAGACCTCGTGCCGCCACTGCGCCCACGCCGGCAGCGCCTCGGTCTGCGGCGAGCGGTGCGCCAGTGCGTGGCCGTCGTTCACCAGCTTGGTCTGCAGATCCATGCTGGCGCTGATCAGCAGATCGGCGCAGCGCGGACCAGGACCCGGATGCAGATAGCGCTGGTAGATGTCCCAGGCGATCGCGTCCTGGTACACCACCTCGGTCTGCGGATGCAGGCGCTGGTAGTCGCCGATCACCGCGGCGAATACCTCGATGTCGGTCGAGCCCTGGATGCACAGCTGCGCGGTGGCGGCACCCTGCGCCGGGAAGCGGCGTACGTCGCCGGGCGCGGCCAGGGCACTGCCGGCGAGCAGCAGGGTCAGCAACAGCGGCAGACGGCGCAGCAGCGCAGGCAGGGTCATGGATGCAACCTCGGCAGGTGCAGGCTGGCGATCAGGCCGCCGCCCACGCGATTGGACAGGTCGATGCGCCCGCCATGGGCCTCGACCACGCGCTTGACGATCGCCAGGCCCAGCCCGGCGCCACCGGCGGCCGCGCCCTCGCCGCGCACGAAGCGCTCGAACACGCGCTCGGCCTCGGCGGCGGCGATGCCCGGGCCATGGTCGGCCACGGTCACCACGCAATCGCGCGCGCTGCAGGTCAGCGCCACCTGCAGCGCGCCGTCGCCGCCGTACTTGCAGGCATTGTCGATCAGGTTCTTGATCGCCTCGCGCAACAGCAGCGCGTCGCCGCGCACCAGCGCCGGTTCGCTGGCAACGGCCAATTGCACGCGCGGCCGCGGCGCGGCCTGCGGCACGGCCTCGTGCAGCGCCTGGTGCAGCACCTCGGCCAGGTCGACGCTGGCGTAGCGCTGCAGGTTCGAGCGGTGGATCACGCTGGCGTCGCTGAGCAACTGGTTGAGCAGGCGGCTCATGTGCGTGGCATTGCGCTCGATCGCCTCCAGGCTGCGGCGCATCTCATGCGGATCGTCCTCGTCCAGCGCCAGTTGCGCCTGCGCGCGCAGCGCCGCCAGCGGCGTGCGCATCTGGTGCGCGGCCTCGGCCATGAATGCACGCAGGGTCTCGTTGCTGCCGGCCAGGCGCGCCATGAAGCGGTTCAGCGCCGCCACCATCTGCTGCATCTCCTGCGGCGCCGTCGCGGCCACCGGCTTCAGTTCGGACGGTTCGCGCCGCGACAGTTCGCGCTCCAGCGTGCGCAGCGGGCGCAGCGCACGCGACACGCCCAGCCACACCAGCGCCAATGCCAGCAGCGACAGCAACGCGATCGCCACCAGCGCATGCAGCACCACGTCCTGCGCCAGCGCCTCGCGTGCGCGCCGGGTCTGCCCAACCTGCACCCACACTTGATCCTGCGCCGCCGCCGAGGACACCCGCCGCGATACCACCGCAAAGCGCACCGGCTCGCCGCTGTAGACCGCATCGAACAAGCGCGGCGGCGCGCTGGCGCGCGGCAGCGACGGCGCCGCCGGCAGGTCGTCGTAGCCGGTGATGGTGCGCCCGCGCACATCGAACACGCGGTAGAACACCCGGTCCTCCGGCGCCATCGCCAGCAGGTCCAGCGCCGCATACGGCAGGTCCACCTGCCATTGGCCGCCGGCCAGCGCCACCGAGTCGACGATGGACAGCGCCGAGGACACCAGCAGGTGGTCGTAGGAGCGGTTGGCGGCACGCTGGCCGTAGTCGCGGGCGACGAAGAACAGCGCCACCGCGCCGAGCAGCGACAGCGCGCCCAGGTAGCGCAGCAGCGTGCGCCGGATCGATGGCGCCGGTGGCGTGGCCTCAGCCATCGGTATCCGCTGCCGCCGGATCCGGCGGCAGCGCGGCCGCCTCCAGCTTGTAGCCGACGCCGCGCACGGTGACGATGCGCAGTGGCGCGTCGGCCAGCTTCTTGCGCAAGCGTCCGACGTACAGTTCGATCGCATTCGGCCCGGCCTCGTCGTCGAAGCCGAACAGGCCGTTGCCGATCTCGTCCTTGCCCACCACCTGGCCGAGCCGGCCGATCAGGATCTCCAGCAGCCGGTACTCGCGGTTGGGCAATTCGATCGGGTTACCGTCCAGGCTGACGCTGTGCGCGGCGTTGTCGAAGGCGAAGCCGCCGAGCTGCACCACCTCGCTGGCCTGGCCGCGATTGCGCCGCAGCAACACCCGGCAGCGCGCCTCGAACTCGCGGAAATCGAACGGCTTGCCCAGGTAATCGTCGGCGCCCACGTCCAGCGCCTGTACCCGATCCTCGATGCCGTCGCGCGCGGTCAGCATCAGCACCGGCGTGGTATCGCCGCGCTCGCGCAGCCCGGCCAGCACCCGCAGCCCGTCCAGCCCCGGCAAGCCGATGTCCAGCACCACCAGATCGAAACGCTGGTAGCGCAGCACCCCGGCCGCACTCAACCCATCGCGCTGCCAATCCACCGCATGCCCGCTGCGGCGCATGCGCCGCACGATCGCATCGGCGAGATCGGCGTTGTCTTCTACTAATAAAAGGCGCATTCGGGATGACCAGCCGTGCGGCTGTGGAAAGCCGGGATTGGGGATCGGCAAATGCCATTCTGCCGGTGGATGGCAACCCGCTTGCTTCGCGTTGGCCGCTGGCGATCGAGGTTGGGAAGACGCGCAGCATCAAGATCACAGATCAAGGCCACCGCCGCTGCGCCCACCGATGGCGCGTTAACTGCGATTGCATGCTGATCGACGCCATGCTCGGATCCGTGGTGAAGATGAGGCGGTACAGGTAAGCGCCTGGCATGGCCGGATCCGGCAACGTCTGCATGACGATGGAATACATCGGCGTATCGACAGCGCCGGCCATGGCCTGGACTGCGGTGGAGAATTGCGCATCGCCGAGATGCGCGTTCGAGGCCGATGCCATGCAGACATGGGTTCCGCATGCGACATCCTTGAGAGCGAAACCGGGATCGGCCTCGCGCAGGTAGTCGCTGAAATTCCTCCTGTAGGTCCTTGACTTGGCCATGCCGTCGGACTCGGCCTGGCTTGCCACCTTTTGCAGGATCAGGTCGAAGTCCTTGCCGCCGATGACATGCATCGCCGTGTCGCCGTCGATCGACTTCCCGGTGAGAAACGCCATCTCCGCCGCCGCTGCCGGCGGGCGATCCTGCGGTGCAGGGAGCGCTTCGGTAGTGTCGGGTGAGGTTTCCTCGGCTCCAGGCAGGTCCGTCCCTGAGCGCGCCTTGGCGCCGGCGGCGCGCGCCTCGCCCTCAGCGGCGGCAGCAGAGGCGACGGTGCCTGGCTGCGAGCGCGTGGCGGCAGGCGGCCGCTGCCAAAGCAGGAACGCTCCGACCGCGAGAAGCAGGACCGACAGGCCCGCGAACACTCTACGCATGGCGACTCCGATGACGCGCGATTGAGGCCAGGCAGATGCCGCGACGCGAGGGAACGCGGTCTCCGGCTGGCCGAAAGTCCAGTGCCGATAACCTACCTAGGCTGCGCCGGTTGCACAACGACGCGCGCTGCAGTGTCGTCGCCAGCGCGCCGGGGCCGACACGCCGGCAGCGGGCGACCGGGCGCGCCCGAAACAGTTGGCTCCCCACCGACAGGTCGATGACAGCTACGCCGCACTAGGCTGCAGCCACGCTGGCCTGCGCGTTCCGCTGCGGGCTACCGACTCATCGACGCACTGCGCGCACCTGGGAGGGTACGTGGACCTGAAGAAATTGAGCCTGTGCGGCACTTGCGCCTGCGCCCTGTTGTCCTTGCCCGCGCTGGCGCGCGCCGCCGATGGCGACGACGACGGCCCAGTCACCGCCGAACTCGGCGGGCGCCTGCACTGGGATTTCGCCCACTTCGACAACGACCGGCGCGGCACGCCCAATCCCGACGACACCGAGATCCGCCGCCTGTGGCTGGACGTGTCCGGCAAGGTCTTCGGCTTCGGCTACAAGGTCGAAGGCGATTTCGCCGGGTTGCAGGACGACTTCAACGGCAAGGGCATCGAGGCCAAGGACGTCTACATCACCCGCAAATTCGATGCCGGCACGCTCACCGTGGGCCAGTTCAAGCAGTACTTCACCCTCGACGACCGCACCGGTTCCAACTTCGGCCAGTTCCTGGAGCGCAGCGGTGCGGGCAGCACGCTGGCGCCGCTGTACCGCAAGGCGGTGTCGTGGCAGGCCGCGGGCACCGACTACACCTGGGCGGCCAGCGTCTACAGCCTGCAGAGCATCGACGTCTCCAACGTCCGCGGCCATGCGTTCGGCGGCCGCGGCACCTGGGCGCCGGGCGCGCGCGACGGCGATGTGCTGCACCTGGGCCTGTCGCTGGCGCACGAGCACTACAACCATCCCGGTGCCGGCGGCGCGCCGGCGCTGAGCATCCGCCCGCGCCCGGCCGGGCATCTGTCCGACGACAGCCGCGTCACCCTGGCGCGCTTCGCCGACGGCCGCGACACCGACGTGGACAAGTGGTCGCTGGAATACGCGCAGGTGCGCGGGCCGCTGTCGTGGCAGGGCGAGTTCAGCGGCGGGCTGTTCGACGACGGCACGCAGCGTGCCGACGTGATGGCGGCCTACGGTTTCGTCAGTTGGTTCGCCACCGGCGAATCGCGGCGCTACGACAGCAAGACTGGACGTTTCACCCGCATCAAGCAGGTCAATCACAAATACGGCGCCTTCGAACTGGCGCTGCGCTACGACCGCATGTGGGGCGCGCAGCACCGCGACGGGCAACCCGATCTGCTCGACGCCTCCACCGCCTCGTGGACGCTGGCCGGCAACTGGTACCTCAAGCCGAACCTGCGTCTGATGCTCAACCTGATCGACAGCCGCAACCGCGATCACCTGGCCGGGGTGACGCTCGACCATACCCGCGCGATTACGGGTCGTTTCCAGTACGACTTCTGAGTCCTCCGCTCCTACAAAAACCGCAACGCCTCTTCCCCCGCACCACCAAGGAACTTCCATGCTGACCGCGCTCGGTTTCGGAATGGTCATTACCTTCATGTACCTGATCATGAGCAAGCGGCTGTCGCCGCTGGTCGCGCTGATCATCGTGCCGATCGTGTTCGCGCTGGCCGGCGGCTTCGGCACCGGCATCAACGAGATGATGCTGGAGGGGATCAAGAAGATCGCGCCCACCGGCGTCATGCTGATGTTCGCGATCCTGTACTTCGGGGTGATGATCGACGCCGGCCTGTTCGATCCGCTGGTGCGGCGCATCCTGCGCCTGGTCAAGGGCGACCCGATGAAGATCGTGGTCGGCACCGCGGTGCTGGCGCTGCTGATCTCGCTCGACGGCGACGGCTCCACCACCTACATGATCACCGTCTCGGCGATGCTGCCGCTGTATCGGCGGCTGGGCATGAACGCATTGAACATGACCTGCGTGACCATCCTCGCCGGCGGGGTGATGAACCTGACGCCGTGGGGTGGCCCCACCGCGCGTGCGGCCACCGCGCTGCACGTGGACCCGGCCGACGTGTTCGTGCCGCTGGTGCCGGCGATGGCGCTGGCGATCGTCGGCATCCTGCTGCTGGCCTGGTACCTGGGCATGAAGGAGCGCCGCCGCCTCGGCGTGGTGACGCTGCCCGGCGATGCCTGGATGGACGGCAGCGTGGCCGACGACGGCGAGGCGCTACCCACCGTGGAGGATGCCGAGGACATCAAGCGGCCGCGGCTGTTGTGGGTGAACCTGGCGCTGACCCTGGCGCTGATGGCGGCGCTGGTGATCGGCGTGCTGCCGATGCCGGTACTGTTCATGATCGGCTTCGCGCTGGCGCTGCTGATCAACTACCCGAACCTGGCCGAGCAGCGCCGCCGTCTGGTCAACCATGCCGGCAATGTGCTGTCGGTGGTGTCGCTGATCTTCGCCGCCGGCGTGTTCACCGGCATCCTTTCCAACACCGGCATGGTCGAGGCGATGTCGCGCAGCTTCCTGGCGGTGATCCCCGACGCCTGGGGGCCGTACCTGGCGGTGATCACCGCGCTGGCGAGCATGCCCTTCACCTTCTTCATGTCCAACGACGCGTTCTACTTCGGCGTACTGCCGATCCTGTCCGAGGCTGCCAGCCACTACGGCATCACCCCGGTGGAAATGGCCCGCGCCTCGCTGGCCGGGCAGCCGGTGCACCTGCTCAGCCCGCTGGTGCCGTCCACCTACCTGCTGGTCGGCCTGGCCAAGGTCGACTTCGCCGACCACCAGCGCTTCACCCTGAAGTGGGCGGTGCTGGTGTCGTTGGTGTTGATGGGCGGCGGGTTGTTGTTCGGCCTGTTTCCGCTGGCCAAGTGAGCGCCGCCCGGGATTGGGGATTGGGCATTCGGGATTGGTAAAAGCCACTGCCCGTGCCCATCCAATCCCGACTCCCCAATCCCGAATCCCAACTCCGAAGGAGTTCCACGTGACCCTCAGAATCGCCTACGTCACCAGCGGCATGGGCAGCATCGGTACCGCGATCTGCCAGAAGCTGGCGCGCAACGGCCATACCGTGGTCGCCGGCTGCGGGCCGGACTCGCCGCGCAAGTCGGCCTGGCTGCGCGAGCAGCGCGAGCTCGGTTTCGACTTCATCGCCTCCGAGGGCAACGCCACCGACTGGGATTCGACGGTGGCGGCGTTCGCCAAGGTCAAGGCCGAGGTCGGCGAGATCGACGTGCTGGTCAACAACGCCGGCGGCAGCCGCGACATGCTGTTCCGGCAGATGGGCCGCGAGGACTGGCAGGCGGTGATCGCCAGCAACCTGCATGCGCTGTTCAACATCACCAAGCAGGTGGTGGACGGCATGACCGCGCGCGGCTGGGGCCGCATCGTCAACATCGGCGCGGTCAGCGCGCAGAAGGGCCAGATCGGGCAGATCAACTACGCCACCGCCAAGGCGGCGATGCAGGGCTTCAGCCGCGCGCTGGCGCAGGAAGTGGCCTCGCGGGGGGTCACCGTCAACACCGTCTCGCCCGGCTACATCGCCAGCGCGGCGATCAGCGGCTTCCCGCCGGACGTGCTCGATCGTCTCGCCAGCTCGGTACCGCTGCGCCGGCTCGGCAAGCCCGAGGAAGTGGCGGCGCTGTGCGCCTGGCTGGCCTCGGACGAGGCCGCCTACGTCACCGGTGCCGACTACGCGGTCAACGGCGGCCTGCACATGGCCTAGCGCCTCGCCTGCCCCGCATGGCGCCACGGTTGCGCTTGCATGCAGCGGGGATGCGGGACGTGGGCGTGTGCTTAAACACGCACGGCCACAGGATTCGGCCGACTGGCACGCCACGGTATCCTCAGGCAGGCATGCATCACCCCGTCGCGGCGATGCAGCCGCGGCGTGCAAAGCGCCGCGACGCCCGCCTGGCATACACTGCCGGTTCCGCTTCGTCCGTCGCGCCCGCTCCGCATGTCCGACAAACCCGAACCCGGCGCGCCCGCCGCGCGCCTGCAGATGGCCGACATCGCGCGCATGGCCGGCGTGTCCGAATCCACGGTGTCGCGTGCGCTGGCCGACAACCCGGTGGTCGCCGAACGCACCCGTGCCTACATCAAGCAGCTCGCCCGCGACGCCGGCTACCGCGTCGATCCGGTGGCACGCAGCCTGCGCTCGCGCCGCTCCAACATCGTCTGCGTGGCGGTGCCGCTGATGCACGCGCACGAGCAGCCGCTGTCGGACCCGTTCATGATGACCATGCTGGCGCTGCTCGCCGACGCGCTGACCGCGCGTGGCTACAGCATGCTGCTGTCCAAGCTCGACCAGCACCAGGATCACTGGGTCGAGGACTTGGCGCGCAGCAGCCGCGCCGACGGCGTCATCATGCTCGGCCAGAGCCACGAGCATGCGTCGCTCGACGCGGCCGCACGCGGCGGCCTGCCGATGCTGGTGTGGGGCAGCCGCATCGACGGCCAGGCCTATGCCAGCGTGGGCAGCGACAACCTGCGCGGCGGCGAACTGGCCACCGCGCACCTGATCGAGCACGGCCGCCAGCGCATCGCCTTCCTCGGCGACGAGCAGCTACCGGAAGTGGCGCCGCGCTTCGCCGGCTACCGGCGCATGCTCGACGCGCACGGCCTGGTGTTCGACCCGCGGCTGCACGCGCGCAGCCATTTCCTCAGCGAGGACGCCTACCGCCTGACCCGGGCGATGCTGAAGAAGACCGACCCGCCGGACGCGGTCTTCGCCGCCTCCGACGTGATCGCGCTGGGCGCGATCCGCGCCCTGATCGAAGCCGGCCACCGCGTCCCCCAGGACATCGCCCTGGTCGGCTTCGACGACATCCCCCTGGCCGCCTACAGCCAGCCACCGCTGACCACCGTGCGCCAGGACCTGGCCCATGCCGCCACCCTGCTGGTGGACGGCGTGCTGAACCTGATCGCCGGCACGTCGGTGGAATCGGTGGAGCTGCCGGTGAGTCTGGTGGTGCGGGAGTCGGCGTGAGGGGCCGGGATTGGGCATTCGGGATTGGGGATTCGTAAAAGCGGGAACTTGCGCGCTGAGCGTGCACTGGTGGAGCCGGCTTTTTCCAATCCCGAATCCCGAATGCCCAATCCCTGCTCCACCGCTTTACGAATCCCGAATCCCCACTCCCGAATCCCGCCCCCTCACCAACAACATCGCCACCGCCGCCGCCAGCATCAACGCACCGGCCAGGCGAATCACGTTGCGCGGGTCGCCCTGCAACAGGCGGTCGTAGTACAGCGGCAGGGTCACGATCTGGATCAGCATCGGCAGCACGATGAACAGGTTGAACAGGCCCATGTACACGCCGGTGCGTTCGGGCGGGATGCTGTTGGCCAGCATCAGGTAGGGATTGCCCATCATGCTGGCCCAGGCCAGGCCGATGCCGAGCATCGGCAGCAGCAACAGCCAGCGGTCGTGGATCGACGGCAGCACGCACATGCCGACGCCGGCGGCGACCAGGCAGGCGGCGTGGGTGGCCTTGGGACCGAACCGGCGCGCCACCGGCACCATCGCGAACGCGGCCAGGAAGGCGACGAAGTTGTAGAAGCCGCCGATCTGCCCGTTGACCAGGCCGGCCTCGCGGAAGCCGTGCGAGTCGGCTGCGGTGGTGCCGAACAGGGTGGTCGACAGCGACAGCACGATGTACTGCCAGTAGCAGAACATCGCATACCACTGGAACAGCATCACCGGCGCCATTTGCCGCATCGTCGGCGGCATCTGCCGCACGGCGTCGACGATCTCGCGTAGCGTCGCCAGCGGCCCAACCGCAGCGCCGCGCAGGCGCTGCAGTTGCGCCGCCGGCAGCACCGGCTCGCGCACGCTGCGCGCGGTGAGCAGGATCGACGCGGCGGAGAATCCCGCACCGATCGCGAACGCGGCGATGGTGACGTAGGGAATGTGGTGGGCGTTGGCCGCGTCCTGGTTCATGCCCAGCCACACCAGCAACGGCGGGGTGACGTAGGCCAGGGTCTGGCCGAGACCAGTGAACGCACTCTGGGTCAGGTAGCCCAGCGGTCGCTGCGGCGGCGCCAGCACGTCGCTCACCAGCGCACGGTACGGCTCCATCGCCACGTTGTTGGCCGCATCCAGCATCCACAGCAGCGCCACCGCCATCCACAACGCCACGCTGAAGGGCATGGTCAGCAGACACAGGCTGCACACCAGCGCACCCACCACCATGTACGGCATGCGCCGGCCCCAGCGCGTCACCGTGCGGTCGCTGAGCACGCCGACCACCGGCTGCAGCACCAACCCGGTGATCGGGCCGGCCAGCCACAGGTACGGCAAGTTGGCGTGGTCGGCGCCCAGGTAGTTGTAGATCGGGCTCATGTTGCTCTGCTGCAGCCCGAAGCTGTACTGCACGCCGAAGAAGCCGGCGTTGAGCGCCAGCACGCGCGACAGAGGAAGCAGGGGACGATCGGAACGCATCAGCATCGGCATCGGCCTGGACGGGTCGGACACGCGGGAGGCGTGCCGCAGCGGCGGAGCGGAGTGTCGCTGCGCTTGCAATCGTTTGTAACGCTGCGTTGCACCATGCAGAATGCCTCGATCTCCCAACGTAGAGTTGAGCTAAAGCACCGCCGGTGGATTTGCTGCACTGCAAATTGCAATCGATTGCGGACAGCCGTATCTGTACGCCGCCGCACCCACCGTCCGCGCCGCGCCCTGCCCGTTCCGGCAGCGGCGCGCCGCCACCCACTGCACCACTCGCTTCGGGAGAGACAGCGATGCATCACCCTTCGATCCGCCTGCAGACCCTGGCCCTGGCCGTCGCCGCCGCGCTGTCCGCACCGGCGGCGCTCGCGCAACAGGCCACGCCCGCCACTGCCGACGCCCCGGCGGCGCAGGGCGACGTGGTCAGCCTGGACTCGGTGTTCGTCACCGGCACCGCCACGCCCAAGAGCAAGCTCAAGTCCAGCGTCTCGGTCAGCACCGTCGGCGCCGAGGCGATCGAACAGTCGGCGCCGCGCAGCACCGCCGAGATCTTCCGCAACATCCCCGGCATCCGCTCCGAGTCCAGCGGCGGCGAAGGCAATGCCAACATCGCCGTGCGCGGCCTGCCGGTCGCCTCCGGCGGCGCCAAGTTCCTGCAGTTGCAGGAAGACGGCCTGCCGGTGCTGGAGTTCGGCGACATCGCCTTCGGCAACGCCGACATCTTCCTGCGCGCCGACTACAGCCTGGAGCGCATCGAGGCGATTCGCGGCGGCTCGGCCTCCACCTTCGCCAGCAACTCGCCCGGCGGCATCATCAACTTCATCAGCAAGACCGGCGACACCGCCGGCGGCAGCGTCGGCCTCACCCGCGGCCTGGGCGGCTACGACAACACCCGCCTGGACTTCGACTACGGCGCACCGTTCGCCGAGCACTGGCAGTTCAATGTCGGCGGCTTCTACCGCCGCGGCGACGGCATCCGCGATGCCGGCTACACCACCGACAAGGGCGGCCAGCTCAAGGCCAACCTGACCCGGCTGTTCGACAACGGCTACGTGCGCGTCTACGCCAAGTACCTCAACGACCGCGCCGCCGGCTATCTGCCGGCGCCGACCCGGGTCAGCGGCAGCGACGGGTCGCCGCACTTCGGCAGCATCGACGGTTTCGATCCCGGCACCGACACGCTGTACAGCCCGTACTTCCGCAGCAGCGCCACCCTCGATGGCGGCAACACGCCCTCGCGGGTGGAACTGGGCGACGGCATGCATCCGCTGTCGCGCGCGTTCGGCGCCGAGGCGCAGTTCGACATCGGCGGCGGCTGGACCCTGACCGACAAGTTCCGCATCGCCGATACCTCCGGCCGCTTCGTCTCGCCGTTCCCGGCGCAGGTGGCCGATGCCGGCGCGCTGGCGGCGAGCATCGGCGGCGCCGGTGCCGGCCTGCGTTACGTCGACGGGCCGAACGCCGGCCAGTCCTACACCGGCCTGGCGCTGCGCACGCACCTGTTCAACGTGCACCTCAACGACCTGGGCAACGCGGTCAACGATGTCAGCCTGGCGCGCGACTTCGGCAGCGGCGACGGCGGCAATCTCAACATCAAGGCCGGCTGGTACACCTCGCGGCAGACCATCGACGTGGACTGGACCTGGAACTCCTACGTGCAGTCGCTGGGGCACCGTCCGCGGCTGCTGGACGTGGTCGCCGCCGACGGCAGCCTGCGCTCGCAGGACGGCCTGTACGCCTACGGCGTGCCGTACTGGGGACTGGACAATACCCGCCACTACGATGTGCGCTACGACATCAACGCGCCGTACCTGGCGCTGAGCTGGGACCAGGGACCGCTGAGCGTGGACGGCAGCCTGCGCTACGACATGGGCCGCGCCCGCGGCAACACCGCCGGCGGCGTACTGGCCAGCAACGTCGACGTGAACGGCGACGGCGTGATCGAGGCGCCGGAGCAAAGCGTGGCCACCATCGACTACGGCAACCGCAAGCCGGTGCGCTACGACTGGAACTACCTGTCCTACTCGTTCGGCGGCAACTACATGCTCAGCGACGACCTGGCCGCGTTCGCGCGCTACAGCCGCGGCGCGCGCGCCAACGCCGACCGCCTGCTGTTCGGCGTGGTCCGCGACGACGGCTCGGTGTCCTCCAACGAGGCGGTGAACGTGGTCAAGCAACTGGAAGGCGGCCTGAAGTGGCGCAGCGGCGGCTTGAGCCTGTTCGCCACAGCATTCGCCGCACGCACGCAGGAGCAGAACTACGAAGCCACCACCCAACGTTTCTTCGACCGCACCTACAAGGCGCACGGCCTGGAACTGGAAGCGGCGTACCGCACCGGCGGTTTCACCCTCAACGGCGGCCTGACCTGGACCGATGCCACCATCGACAAGGACCAGATCACCCCGGCCAACGCCGGCAACACCCCGCGTCGGCAGGCGCGCTTCGTCTGGCAGCTGACGCCGAGCTACCGCGGCGAGCGCTACCAGGTCGGCGTCAACGCGATCGGCACCAGCTCGGCCTACACCCAGGACAGCAACCAGCTGAAGATGCCCGGCTACACCCAGGTCAACCTGTTCGGCGACTACCGCATCACCGATGCGCTGACCGTCTCGCTCAACGTCAACAACCTGTTCAACACCTTCGGCCTGACCGAAGCGGAAGAAGCCTCGATCGCCGACGCATCCTCCGGCGTGATCCGCGCGCGCTCGATCCCGGGCCGCACCTCCAGCATCAGCCTGCGCTACGACTTCTGACGAGGACCGCACATCCGCGCCCCGCCCGGGGCGCGGCCAAGCCCCCCCATGACCGCACCCGCTCCTTCCGCACTGTCCGCGCTCGCCCACACCCTGTGGCAGGCGCATCTGCCTCCGGATACCGCCGCCGCGCTGCTGCCGCGCCTGCAGCGCCACGGCGAACGTCTGTTGGCGCCTTTGCATGCGCTGTACGGCACGCATCCGGCCTTCGCGCAGTGGTTGCCGCAGTGGCTGACGCAACTGGCGGCCATCGCCACTGCGCGGCCGCCGGCGCTGCGCCAGCTCGATGCCGAGCGCGCGCCCGACTGGTTCTCCACCCCGGCGATGCTCGGCTACAGCGCCTATGTCGACCGCTTCGCCGGCACCTTGCACGGCGTCGGCGAGCGCGTGCCCTACCTGCAGGAACTGGGCGTGCGCTACCTGCACCTGCTGCCGTTCCTGCGCGCGCGCGCCGGCGACAACGATGGCGGTTTCGCGGTCAGCGACTACGGCCAGGTCGAACCGCGGCTCGGCGACGCCGACGATCTGGCGGCGCTGACCGCGCGGCTGCGTGCGGCCGGGATCAGCCTGTGCGCCGACTTCGTGCTCAACCACACCGCCGACGACCATCCCTGGGCGCTGGCGGCCAAGCGCGGCGATGCGCGGCATCTGGGCTACTACCACCACTTCCGCGACCGCAGCACGCCGGATGCCTACGAGCGCACCTTGGGCCAGGTGTTCCCGCACACCGCGCCGGGCAACTTCACCTGGGTGGAGGACGCCGACGCCTGGCTGTGGACCACGTTCTACCCCTATCAATGGGATCTGGACTGGAGCAATCCGGCGGTGTTCGGCGAGATGGCGCTGGCGCTGCTGCGCCTGGCCAACCTGGGGGTGGAGGTGTTCCGCCTGGATTCCACCGCCTACCTGTGGAAGCGTCCCGGCACCGACTGCATGAACCAGCCGGAGGCGCACACGATCCTGCAGGCGCTGCGCGCGCTCACCGACATCCTTGCGCCGGCGGTGCTAATGAAGGCCGAGGCGATCGTACCGATGGCGCAGTTGCCGCCCTACTTCGGCGAAGGCACCGCGCGCGGCCACGAATGCCACCTGGCCTACCACAGCACGCTGATGGCGGCCGGCTGGGTGGCACTGGCCGAGCAGCGCGGCGACATCGTGCAGGCGGCGATCGCGCAGACGCCGGCGCTGCCGCCGGCCTGCGGCTGGCTCAGCTACGTGCGCTGCCACGACGACATCGGCTGGAACGTGCTGCAGCGCGAGGCCAGCGGCAGCGATGGCGTGGCTCCGTTCGCGCTGGCGCGCATCGCCCAGTTCTATGCGGGCCGCACGCCGGACAGCTATGCGCGCGGCGAAGCGTTCCAGAGCAGCGGCGACGGCGTGCACGGCAGCAACGGCATGAGCGCGGCGCTGACCGGTATCGCCGCGGCGCTGGCCACCGATGACGCCGACGCGCTGGAACTGGGCGTGCGCCGCCTGCTGCTGCTGTATGCGGTGGCGCTGGCGATGCCGGGCATCCCGCTGCTGTACATGGGGGACGAACTGGCGCTGGGCAACGACGAGGCCTATCGCGACGATCCACTGCGCCGCCACGAAGGCCGCTGGCTGCATCGCCCGGCGATGGACTGGGCGCGCGCGGCGCAACGCCACGACAGCGACAGCCTGCCCGGCCAGGTCTACGCCCGCCTGCGCCATCTCATCACCGCGCGTGCCACCACTGCGGCGCTGGCCGCCGACCAGCCGTTGCGTGCGGTGCCGCTGGGCGATCCCGCCCTGCTCGGGCTGGCGCGCGGCGAGACGTTCGTGGCGGTGTACAACTTCAGTGCGCAGCCGATTGCGGTGGATGTCGCTGAGGTGCTGGGCACAGGCGACTGGCAAGCCATCGCCGATGGCTGCAGCGATCCCGCAGCGCTGGCGCATTGGAACGGCACCCTGCCCGCCTACGGGCTGCGCTGGTGGCGGCGCGGCTGAGCGAAGGCTTTTCCAGAACTTCAGTCAATATCGCTCTGCAAACCTGTCCTCAAGCCAGAGTGGGCAAGCACCCGCTTGAAATTGCAAATTCCAACTGCCATGCTCGCCTGACTCGAGCCGAGTGTCGGCACTGCACGTCAAGGACTGGTGGCAGATATGAAATTCAGTATTGGATGTTTTTTGCCGATATCCCATTCGCATGCTTGCACGGGGCCTTGCACGGGTGCGGCCCGATATCCTTTTTCCGAACAAGTCTTATCAAAGCGCAAAATACTCAACTGCATTGCAAAACATACATTCGCAACTGCATTGAGTAAAATATTTTTCCTGAATAGCTTACGTGCCCATAGAAAGCCGTAGAAGTAAAAATCTACGCACGGACGAAACGGCTGCAGATACAATGGGATTAGAATGAAGAAGAGATATTACTTACCCGCTGCATTTACAATCATAGCAGCCCTGGCTTTTACTGCAACAATCGACAAAAAAAACATAAAAACAGAAGAGCCAATAAAGTCTGCGCTCATTAAAGCCCCATCTAATCGCCCGTTAAAAACATCACAACAACTTCCGGAAATTAAATTTCCAGAAGGGAAATTTATTGACATCGGACCCGAATTGAAAGCCAAGGCTGAAGCCGGAGACGCCGAATCAGCACTTTCACTCTATCTAAAACTCTCAACCTGCCAAACAGCACTACACAGCAAAGTTTCCTCCGAAGAAATAAAAGCATACGCGTCAGCCGGAATTACTCCAGAACAATTTGCAGAAAATTCAGAGAAAAACATATCTCAATGCACCGGGGTAACAGATAAGGATCTTCTAAATAGAGGGAAATGGCTTGAAGAAGCGGCCACACTTGGAAGTCTACAAGCAAAATTACTATACGCAAGTGATCCAGAAGCAATCGTGGGCGACGCCACCGACATGTTACGCAATCCCGAAAAGGTAATTGAATACAAGAAGAAGGCTGTTAAATTTCTTTCTGATGCAGCTTCCATCGGGAACCCTGAGGGGCTATTGGCAATGGGCGATGCTTATAACGACGGAATCCTCTTACCAAAAGATCCAGTTAAAGCTTATGCATTTTACCGCGCAACTCAAATGACGACATCAAGCAACCTTTCAGCAACATTATCACAAACGGAGTCAAAACTGACATCAACCCAAGTATCCCAGGCCAACAAAGAAGCGCTTTACATCTATAAAAATTGCTGCTCCCAAAAATAAAAGCCTTACCTCAGGGGTTACACATGGATAGAAGCCTAGCAAGAGTATGCATCTTAGTATTTTCGCTACTCGCAATTTGCGTAATAGCGATTGCGGAAACTTACGGCCCATACTACGTATCAATTAAACTTGACACCCCATACCCCGGGGTGGATGTAAAAAACGCATTGAAACAGCACAACAATCCATTACCTAATGCACCGGCAGTAACTGTAGGGCCTGGTGACCAAGTAGTTCTTTGCAATCAATTTGCATGTGTAGCTTATACAAAGACTAGCACTGGCTGGCTCGGAGGCGCCCCTGTTAAACAACAAGTAGTTGGCGGCGGAGGCGGCGGTAGTGATGGCGGTGGCGGTGGCGGTGGCGGTGGCGGTGGCGGTGGTGGTGGTGGTGGTGGTGGGATTTGGATTCCGAATCCTTCGCCGCCGGACACTTGCCCCAGATGCACGGTGACCGTGGGCTGACAGAGCGCCCACGGCACGTGGTTCCACTGTGCCGTGGGCTATCCATAACCTCAGATGCGTAGCATCCCCAGCAAGGCCTCGGCCGCCGCCTCGGACGAGGCCGGATTCTGCCCGGTCACCAAACGGCCGTCCTCGACCACGTGCACGCCCCAGTCGGCACCCTTGCTGTAGTTGCCGCCCAGGCGCTGCAGTTCGTCCTCCACCAGGAACGGCACCACGTCGGTCAGGCCGACCGCGGCTTCCTCGCCGTTGGTGAAGCCGGTGACGCGACGGCCCTTCACCAGGGGCGTGCCATCGGCCGCGGTCACCCGGCGCAGCACGCCCGGCGCGTGGCAGACGAAGCCGATCGGCTTGTCGGCGCGTGCGAACGCCTCGATCAGCGCGATGGAATCGCGGTCCTCGGCCAGGTCCCACAGCGGGCCGTGGCCGCCCGGGTAGAACAGCGCGTCGTAGTCGTCCACGCGTACCGATGCCAGCGGATGCGTGCTCGCCAGTTGCTGCTGCGCCGCCGGGTCGCCCTTGAAGCGGCGGGTCGCTTCGGTCTGCGCGTCGGGCGCATCGCTCTTCGGGTCCAGCGGCGGCTGCCCGCCCTTGGGCGAGGCCAGCGTGATCTCGGCGCCGGCATCCTTGAACGTGTAGTACGGCGCGGCGAATTCTTCCAGCCAGAAGCCGGTCTTGTGGCCGGTGCCGCCAAGCTGGTCGTGCGACGTCAGCACCATCAGGATCTTCATGCGGATCTCCTTGTGAGGGGAAGCGGCCATGCGGGGGCAGGCCGGGCGCCGCAGTATCGGCAGCCGCACATTCGCGGCGGGTGAGCGCGGCGTGGCGCCGTTCAGTCCACCTGGTCCATGCGGATGCGGTTGGCGAACAGCGAGAACGCCAGCATTCCGGCCAGGCCGCTGGCGCGCGCCACCCACGTCGGCAACCAGCGCGGCGGTGCCAGCACGCCGGACTCGAACAGCGGTGCGAACGCGGCCACGTCCTCCAGCGCCATCTTGCCGGCGAACAGCCAGCGGCACAGCGGCAGGCGGTCGCGCTGCAGCGCCTGGCGGAAGAAGGTGTGCACCGACACCAGCCCGCGCAGGTACACGGTGTCCTTGGTGAAGGCGGCGCCACCGCTGGTCGGCACGCCGCGGAACACGCGCTGCGCCGAGGAGAAGCTCTCCGCAGGCGATTGCCCGGCCGCATCGAAATAGCGGAACACCTCGATGAAGTCGGCGCCGTCGCGGGCCAGCGCGATCGCCTCGATGCGCAGGCTGATCCGCTTCATCCGCTCGATGTCGATGCTGCCGGTGATCTGCTCGGCGAAGGTCGCCAGGCCTTCCTGGGTGGCGGTGGTGCGCGGCGAGGACAGCGCCAGGCTCGGCAACTGCGTCTGTTGCCGGCCGTTGAGCGCGGTCAGCGAATGCACCAGCGCCTCGTGGTGGAACAGTTGCGCGCGGTCGTAGTCGCTGAAGTGGGCGCCGGAGCGCAGGCGGATGCGCTGCGCGCCGGCGGCGGCCTTGGCCAGCAGGTCCGGATCCAGTTCCACCGTGATCACCCGCGTGCCGAAGAACTCGTCCAGGTCGCGCTGCAGCAGCAGGCGCAAGGCGGTGGCCGAGACCGGCACCTGCTCCTCGGCCGAAAACAGCTCGCGGTCCAGCTCCTGGGCAATGCGGATGAAATGGCCGGCGGCCTCGCGGGTGGTGGGGCCGTGGCCGGGCATCGGGTCGTCCGGCACGCCGAACAACTGCGCCGAATAGGTGCCCACTGCCGGCGTGCCGAGCGCTTCCAGCAATGCCGCGGCCAGATCCCAGCTGTGCACCGAGGCCTGCAGGTAGGCGCCGAGCGGGTGCGCCGGATCGGCGGCCTCGGCGATCGCCGCCAGCTCGCGGCGGGTGTCGGCGAAATTCAACCTGGGGTAGTCCACCTGCGGCAGTTGCGGCTGGCCGCGCGCCACGCTCTCCAGGAACGGCGCCTGCAGCGCTACCGGCCAACTGGCCAGGGCCAGCAGGCGGATGCCGCGCACCGCCTTGACCAGCCGCGCGTCGAGCGCGGCATGGTGGCGGATCTCGGCCGGGAGCACGCGTTTGACCACGGCCGACGTCAGCGGCGCAGGGTGCGCGGTGGCGGACGCTTGCCGCCCGGTTTGCCACCGCTGGGCTTGCTACCGCCGGGCTTGCCGCCGCGGCCTGCGGCCGCGTTCTGCGCCTGGCGCTGCGCCAGCTTGCCGGCGGCGCCGGCGACCTCGTCGCGCAGCTTCAGGTAATTGGCCAGGCGCGCCTCCTCGATCTCGCCGCGCTCGATCGCCGCCTGCACCGCACAGCCCGGTTCGGCCAGGTGCGCGCAGTCGTTGAAGCGGCACTGCGCGGCCAGCGCCTCGATGTCGGCGAAGCCGCCCTCGGCCAGGTCTTCCTCGCCGGTGGGCTTGAGTTCGCGCATGCCGGGCGTGTCGATCAGGCAGGCGCCGGACGGCAGCGGCAGCAGCGCGCGATGGGTGGTGGTGTGGCGGCCGCGCGAATCCGTGGCGCGCACCGCCGCGGTGCGCATCTTCTGCACGCCGAGCAAGGTGTTGGTGAGGGTGGACTTGCCGGCGCCGGAGGAGCCGACCAGCACCGCGGTCTGCCCCGGCCCCAGCCACGGCCGCAGCGCGTCGACGCTGTCGGCCTGGCGGGCGTTGACCGTGAGCAGCGGAATCGCCTGTGCCGCCAGTTCCTCCAGCACCGCCAGCGCATCGTCGGCGTACTCGGTGAGGTCGGCCTTGGTCAGCACCACCACCGGCGCCGCACCACCGCCGCCCACCAGCAGCAGATAACGCTCGATCCGGCGCGGATTGAAGTCCGCATCCAGGCCGCAGACGATGAACACCGTATCGATGTTGGCCGCGATCACCTGCTGGTGATAGTGCTCGCCGGCCGCGCCGCGCTTGATCGCGGTGCGCCGCGGCAGCAGCGCGACGATGCGCGTCTCTTCCAGCAAGACCCAATCGCCGACCGCGGCGCGTTCGTGGCTGGGGAAGCGCGGCCGCTGCCAGTCCGGCAGCGATTCGACCTTGAAGCCGGTGTCCACCGCATCGGCGACCACGTAGCCGGTGCGGTGCTGCTCCACCACCCGCGCCGGCCGCGCCTGCGGATGGGCGTCGAACAGCGCGCGCCAGGCCGGCTCCTCGGGCATTCCGGGCCAGGGCCAGCCGATGGGGCGCAACGCGTCGAAGTCGATCGGGGAGGAGGTCATGGGCGAATTCTAGAGGGTGTGCCGCACCCAAAGGTGAGCGCAGGGCGGCCACTGGGACACGCGCGGGGCGGCGCCTCGCGTGGTTAGCCCGCCCCGCAGGCGACGTCCTGGGAGTCTCCAGCAGCGGCGCATGACCCGCGCGACGCGTGTGTGGCCGCCACACGGGCCAGCCACCGCGCCACGCCCGTCGCAGCGCCGAGCGCGGCGGCCGGGCGCCGTAGACGACCCGCCACCACGGCGCCCCACCGCCCCGCCGCGGTGTCACATTTCCGCTACCATGCAGGTCCCACGCCCCACCGGCCAATGCGATGCCCACCCTGCCGATCAAGCCGCTCGCGATCCGCGAACGCCTGTCCGAAGTCCGCTACGAGATCCGCGGCGAACTGGCACGGCGAGCCCGCGAGCTGGAGGCCCAGGGGCGCAAGCTGATCAAGCTCAACATCGGCAATCCCGGCGCGTTCGGCTTCCGTGCCCCGGAACATCTGCAGCGCGCGATCGCCGACGACATGGGCCGCACCGATCCCTACACCCACCAGCAGGGCCTGCCGGAGGCGCGCGAGGCGATCGCCGCGGCCTACGCCCGGCGTCAGCATCCGGACGCGCACCCGGACCGCATCTTCGTCGGCAACGGCGTCAGCGAGCTGATCGACCTGTCGCTGCGCGCCCTGCTCAACCCGGGCGACGAAGTGTTGGTGCCCTCGCCGGACTACCCGCTGTGGTCGGCTGCCACCATCCTCAACGACGGCCGCCCGGTGTACTACCGCTGCGCGCCCGAGAACGGCTTCCAGCCGGACCCGGTGGAGATCGAGACGCTGGTGTCCTCGCGCACCCGCGCCATCGTGCTGATCAACCCGAACAACCCCAGCGGCGCCAGCTACTCGCGCGCGCTGCTGGAGAAGATCGTCGCCATCGCGGTCAAGCACAACCTGCTGCTGATGGTCGACGAGATCTACGACCAGGTGCTGTACGACGACGCGGAATTCGTGTCGGTGGCACCGCTGGCCGGCACGCATCCGTGCATCAGCTTCGGCGGCCTGAGCAAGGTGCACCGCGCCTGCGGCTGGCGCGTGGGCTGGGCGCTGCTGTCGGGCGATACCGAGCGCGTCGGCGATTTCCGCAACGCCATGGACCTGCTCGGCGCGCTGCGCCTGTGCGCCAACGTTCCCGGCCAGTTCGCGATCGACGCCGCGGTCAACGGCCCGGACACGATCTCGCCGCTGTGCGCCCCGGGTGGACGCCTGTACGAAACGCGCCGCGCGGTGCTCGAGGCCTGCGCGGCCAGCGAGCACCTGTCGCTGGTGCAGCCGGCCGGCGCGCTGTACGCGTTCCCGGCGGTGGTCGGCGCCGCCGCGCGCGGGTTCGACGACCACGCGTTCGCCCTGGAGCTGATGGAACAGGAAGGCGTGCTGGTGGTGCCCGGTTCCAGCTTCAACGTGCCCTATCGGCACCATTTCCGCGTCACCCTGCTGCCGGAGGCGGCGACGATGCGCGAGGTGTTCGCGCGCATCGACCGCGTGCTGGCGCGCCGCGCCGAGGATGCCACCAAGGTGGTGCCGCTGAAGCCGCGGGCGGCTGTGGGGCGGTGAGTGGGGAATGGGGAATGGCAAAGCGTGCGCCGTTCCTGCGAGCGCGCGTCCCGGTGATGGGGCTGCCATTGGCGCCGCGTAGATGAGCCAGGCGCGTTTCGCCGCTGTCCAGCATGCAACGCTGCGCTACCTGGCGCTGGGCGATTCCTACACGATCGGCGAAGGCGTGGACGCCGACGGACGCTGGCCGATGCAATTGGCCGCGGGGTTGCGCCGCGACGGCATCGCCCTGGCCGATCCGCAGATCGTCGCCACCACGGGCTGGACCACCGACGAACTGGACGCCGGCATCGACGCGGCCGCGCCGCAGGGACCTTTCGACCTGGTGACGCTGCTGATCGGCGTCAACAACCAGTACCGCGGCTACCCGCTCGACGACTACCGCACGCAGTTCGACGCGCTGCTGCAGCGTGCGATCGGCTTCGCCGACGCGCGGCCGCAGCGAGTGCTGGCGGTCTCGATCCCGGACTGGGGCGTGACCGCCTTCGCGCAGCCGCCCGCACACGATCCGGCGCGCATCGCCGTGCAGATCGACGCCTTCAATGCCGCCGCGCTGGCCTGCTGCGCCGCGCGCGCGGTGCGCTTCGTCGACATCACCGGCTGCAGCCGCGATGGCGGCGGCAGCCCGGCGATGCTGGCCGCGGACGGGCTGCATCCGTCGGCGGCGATGTATGCGCGCTGGACCGCGCTGCTGTTGCCGGCGGCACGCGATGCGTTAGCCTAGCTGGCGTACGCCCGCTGCCAAGGACCGACATTGCGCGACGCCAGCACCACCCAGCCCATGACCCGCCTGCAGGCCCTGGCCATCGCGCGCGCCTTCCTGCCCACGCATCCGTTGGGCAACCGCTACGACTACTACTACACGCGCACCAAGCTGCGCACCGATCCGCTCTACCCCGGCGTGCTCGCCGCGCTGCGCGGCACCGACGCGCCGGTGCTGGACCTGGGCTGCGGGCTGGGCCTGCTTGCGCACGCGCTGCGCGCCGACGGCCAGCGCCAGCGCTACCACGGCGTGGACATCGACGCGGCCAAGATTCGCCGCGCCGGCGCCATCGCCGCGCGCAACGGGCTGCAGGACACGCATTTCGCGGTGGTCGACCTGGGTCAGTCCTGGCCCGAGCATCACGGCAGCGTCGCGATCCTGGACGTGCTGCAGTACCTGGATCGCGACATGCAGTCCAACCTGATCCGCAGCGTCGCGCGCATGCTCACGCCCGGCGCCAAGCTGGTGATCCGCAGCGGCCTGGGCGATGCCAGCGGCCGCGGCCGCACCAGCCGCATCACCGACGTGCTCGCGCACCTGGCCGGCTGGATGCAGGAACTGCCCAAGGCCTACCCCACCCGTGACAGCCTGCAGGCCCAGCTCGATGCCGCCGGCCTGCGCGCCAGCTTCGCGCCGCTGTACGGCAACACGCCGTTCAACAATTGGCTGATCGTGGCGGAGCCGCGTTGAGGTTGCCGCGGCACCGCGCACGCAGCGGCCGCTCCGGCTGCGCCTGCCCACGCTCGCATCGCCACGCATGAACACACCCGCACCACGGCCACGCTCCGGCCTGGGCATCGCCGCCCTGGCGACCAGCCTGATCAGCGCCTTCGTGCTGCTCGCGGCGCTGTTGCTGAGCACCTTCTTCGTCATTCCAACGTTCGCCGCTGGCCCGGACGCGCCGATGTCGCTGCTGCTCGGCCTGCTGGCGCTGTTCACCGCCATCGCCCAGGTCTGCGCCATCGCGCTGGGCATCGGCAACTGTCTGCAGCGTGAGCGCAGCAAGCGGTACGGCATTCTCGGCCTGTTGTGCGCCCTGCTCACCCTCGGCGCGATGGCGGCGCTGATCGCGTACGGCATGGCCCAACCGGGCTGATTCCCGCGCTGGCGCATCGATCGACATGCGGCATGCCGCGCACGACACCGTGCCGCGGCGCCACGACGCACATCCGACTCAATCGGGCAGTACTGCCTGCAACCCGCGCGCCTGCAACGCCTGCAACACCCCCTCGACGATCGCCGGATTGTGCCCGTGCGCCGCGCCCTCGTGCAGCAGCACGATGGCGCCGGGCTGCAGGTCGCGGGCGATGCGCGCGACGGTGACCGCGGGGTCGCAACGCACCCCGTCGAAGCCGCGCGCGCTCCAGGCCACCCGGGTCAGGCCATGCCGGCGCAGCGGTGCGGCGACGAAGGGATTGGTCATGCCCACCACCGAGCGGTACCAGCGCGGTGCGGTACCGGCGATCGCGGCCAGCGTCTGCTGCGCCTGACCGATTTCCTGCGCCATGCGCCGCGGCCCGAGCGCCCAGAACCACGCCTGCGGGTGGTGCTGGCTGTGGTTACCGATGCCGTGGCCGCGGCGCAGGATCTCGCGTACCAGCTGCGGGCGCACGGCGGCACGGGCGCCGACCAGGAAGAACGTGGCCTTGGCCTGGTGGCGGTCGAGCAGGTCCAGGATCGCCACGGTGTCGTCGGACGGGCCGTCGTCGATGGTCAGCCACACCCGCGGCGCGCTGCCGGGCAGGCGATCCAACACCGGCGCGTACAGCCGCGCCCGCGGCAGGAACACCGGCAACACCAGCGCCGCGTGCGACAGCAGCAGCGCCGGCAGGCCGACCGGCCAGCCATACGCCCACCACAGCACCGCCACCAGCACCTGCGAGGCCATTGCCCAGGGCAGCCAGCGGTACGGGTGGCGTGGGATGCGATGCAGCGTTTCCGGAACTGTCATGCCCCATGATGCCATGCGGCGTAGAATGACCGGTCCGACTCTGCGACGACTGCTGCCATGTCCCTCGACCCCGCCCTGCGCTCCCGTATCGAAACGCTGCTCAGCTCCAACCGCGTCGTGCTGTTCATAAAAGGCCAGCCGGGCATGCCGCAGTGCGGGTTCTCCGCCAAGGCGGTGGGCGCGCTGAACGAACTCGGCGTCGACTTCGCCCACGTCAACGTGCTGGCCGACCAGGACATCCGCGAGGGCATCAAGGTCTACGGCGACTGGCCGACCATCCCGCAGCTGTACGTGGACGGCGAGCTGATCGGCGGCAGCGACATCATCCTGCAGATGGCCGGCAGCGGCGAGCTGAGCGAACTGCTCGGCGTGGCCGCGCCGGACCGCACCCCGCCGTCGATCACCATCACCGACGCCGCCGCCGAGATGCTGCGCGGCGCGCTGGCCGACGCCCCGGGCGCGAGCCTGGCACTGGCGATCGACGCGCAGTTCCAGCCGAACTTCCAGTTGGCGCCGACCGATCCCAACGCCATCGCCGCCGAGTCCAACGGCCTGCGCGTGCAGTTCGACCTGGGCAGCGCGCGCCGCGCCGACGGCATCACCATCGACTGGGTGGACGACATCCGCGGCCGCGGCCTGTCCATCGACAATCCCAACGCGCCCAAGCCGGTGCAGGACCTGAGCCCGCGGGACGCCGACGACCAGGTGCGCGCCGGCGGCCTGATCCTGGTGGACGTGCGTCCGCCGGAAGAGCGCGCGGTGGCGGCGGTCAACGTGCCGTTCCGCACCCTCGACGGCGAGCAGCGCGCGCAGCTGGAAGCGCTGCCGAAGGACACCGCGCTGGCCTTCCTGTGCCACCACGGCGGCCGCAGCGCGCAGGCGGCCGAGCATTTCCGCTCGCTTGGCTTCACGAAAGTGCACAACGTGGTCGGCGGCATCGACGCCTGGACCGACCAGGTCGACGGCAGCGTGCCGAAGTACTGAGCCACGCACCTCGTGGTTTGCGTCCCGTGCGGACGCGCCGAAAGGGCGATCGAACGATCGCCCTTTTTTGTGCCCGCGTGCCGCGATCGCCACAGCGCGCAAGCACGCACACACGCGCACCCGTAGGAGCGGCTTCAGCCGCGACCGGGCTTTACCGGCAAGGCCAGGTCGCGGCTGAAGCCGCTCCTACCCTAGGCACACACTCGCCTGGCGTCTTGCGCAAGTGCTGACGGCAGCACCGAAGTCCGGCGCTTCCTGTGGGAGGGACTTCAGTCCCGAATGCAATGAGATCCGATGCGTCCGATGGCTTCGCTCGTCGCGGCTGAAGCCGCTCCCACAAGAAGCGCGCTCCTTGTCTCCTATGCATGTACAGGGGGGGAATGCTGGCGGCCGCGCTAACCACCGGTGACTTCTTGTGGGAGGGACTTCAGTCCCGACTGCAATGAGGTCCGATGCGCCAGTGGCGTCGCTGGCATAAAACCTTGTAGCTGCAGGCATGCCTCCCTCAACCAGCAAACCCACCCGCATCCAGGAACGCCTGCTCCTCCGGCGTCGTCGTGCGCCCCAGCGCCACATTGCGGTGCGGGAAACGGCCGAAGCGCTGGATCACGTCTTCGTGCACCACCGCCCACTGCAGCGATTCCGCATCACCGAGCGCGCTGAACAGCTCCACCGCCTGGCGCTGCCGCGCAGCGTCCTCGGCATGTGTGTAAGGCAGATAGAAGAACATCCGCAGTTCCGCATCGGTCTCCTGGTCGAAGCCTGCCGCCAGCGCCTGGTCGGCATAGCGGCAGGCCAGGCCGTCGGTGGCGAAGGCGTGCGCGCTGCCGCGGAACACGTTGCGCGGCACCTGGTCGAGCAACAGCAGCAGCGCCAGCGCGCCCTCGGCGTCGGCCAGCCAGTCGCCGCGTTCGCCGCGCGCGGCGGCATGGTGCGCCTCCAGCAGGTGCTGGCGGACATTGGCGTCGAAGGAGTCGTTGGCGGCGAACCAGCGTTCGCGGCCGGCGCTGCGCCAGAAGTCCACGACGGTGCGCGCGGGGGTGTCGGTCATTGCGGTGTCCATGGGCGAGAATCGCGCTGCATAACAGGTTCCGCGTCGCGATTCGGTGCAGCAAGGCCTGCCGATGCCGCACCCGCACTTGGCAAGCGCGCCGGCTCGGGCTAGCGTGCGGGCACGGCCGCAAGGGCCGGGTTCATCTTCCGGGGAAAATTCGATGCGTCATCTGTTGCTCGCCTGCCTGGGCGTGGCGTTGTGCGGCCCGGCCGCCGCTGCCTCGCGTTTCGTCGACGATCCCTATCCCAGCACCTATCGCGCGCTGGCGTCGGTGCCGGTGCTGATCGAACACGCCACCGTGCTCACCGGCACCGGCGAGCGCCTGGACGATGCCGACGTGCTGCTGCAGGACGGCCGCGTGCAGGCGGTCGGCCGCGCGCTGGCCGCGCCGGCCAACGCCACCCGCATCGACGGCCACGGCAAGTGGGTCACGCCCGGCATCATCGACGTGCACTCGCACCTGGGCGTCTACCCCAGCCCGGGCGTCAGCGCGCACAGCGACGGCAACGAAGCGACCGCACCGGTGACCCCGAACGTGTGGGCCGAGCATTCGATCTGGCCGCAGGATCCCGGCTTCGGCACCGCGCTGGCCGGCGGCGTCACCGCGCTGCAGGTGCTGCCCGGCTCGGCCAACCTGGTCGGCGGCCGCGGCGTCACCCTGAAGAACGTGCCGGCCACCACCTACCAGGCGATGAAGTTCCCGGGCGCGCCGTGGGGCCTGAAGATGGCCTGCGGCGAGAACCCCAAGCGGGTCTACGGCGAGAAGGGCGGCCCGTCCACGCGCATGGGCAACGTCGCCGGCTACCGCGCCGCCTTCATCGACGCCAGCGAGTACCTGCGCAAGAACGCGCCGAAGCAGAAGAGCCCGCCCAAGCGCCACTGGTGGAGCCGCGGCGCCGGCGACAACGACAGCAGCGGCGACAGCGGCGGCAAGCGCGACCTCAAGCTGGACACCCTGGCCGGCGCGATCAACGGCGACATCCGCGTGCATATCCACTGCTACCGCGCCGACGAGATGACCACCATGCTCGACCTGGCCAAGGAGTTCGGCTTCAAGATCGCCGCGTTCCACCATGGCGTGGAGGCCTACAAGATCGCCGACCGCCTGGCCCAGGAGAATGTCTGCGGCGCGCTGTGGGCGGACTGGTGGGGCTTCAAGATGGAAGCCTTCGACGGCATCCAGGAGAACATCGCCCTGGTCGACCGCCCCGCCAACGGCTGCGCGATCGTGCACTCGGACTCAGAGGAAGGCATCCAGCGGCTCAACCAGGAAGCGGCCAAGGCGATGGCCGCCGGCCGCCGCGCCGGCATGGACATCCCGCCCGAACGCGCGATCCGCTGGCTGACCAGCAACCCGGCCAAGGCGCTGGGCATCGACAGGCAGACCGGTTCGCTGGAGCCGGGCAAGATGGCCGACGTGGTGCTGTGGAACGGCAACCCCTTCAGTTCCTATGCCCTGGCCGACAAGGTCTACATCGACGGCGCGCAGGTCTACGACCGCGCCGACCGCCGCCTGCAACCCACCTCCGATTTCATGCTCGGCCAGGAGGCTGCCCGATGATCCGCACCCTACCCTCGCCCCACCGCCTGGCGCAGCGCCTGGCCCTGGCCGCCTGCCTGCTGCTGGGCAGCGCGCCCGGGTTCGCCCAGGACGTGCTGATCCGCGGCGCCACCGTGCACACCGCCAGCGCCCGCGGCACCCTCGCCAATGCCGACGTGCTGGTCCAGGGCGGGGTGATCCGCGCGGTCGGCCCCGGCCTGAGCGCGCCGGCCGGCGTCGCCGTGGTCGAGGCCAAGGGCCGGCCGCTGACCCCGGCGCTGTTCGGTGGCATCACCGAGATCGGCATCGAGGAGGTGTCCGGCGAGGCCTCCACCGTCGACAGCACGCTGACCCTGCCGCACGACCAGCCGATGCGCCCGGAGTTCGACGTGACTCTGGCCTACAACCCCGCGTCGGTGCTGATCCCGGTCGCACGCGTGGAAGGCATCGGCTTCACCGCGCTCGGTGCCAACACCGGCGGCGCCTTCGTCGCCGGCCAGGGCGCGGTGATGCGCCTGGACGGCGGCGCCGACCCGATCGGCCCGCGCGCGCTGTACCTGCACCTGGGCAGCGATGCGCTGGAACTGAGCGGCAAGTCGCGCGCAGCGCAGTGGATGCTGCTCGACCAGTTGGTCGCCGAAGCGCGCGGGCGCATGCCCGCCGATTCGCCGCATGCGCTGCTGACCCCGGCCGGACGCGCGGTGCTGGCGCGCTACCTCGCCGGCCAGGGCCGCATCGTGGTGACGGTGAACCGCGCGGCCGACATCCGCCAACTGCTGCGCTGGGCACAGCGCGAGAAGGTGCGCATCGCCATCGCTGGCGGCGACGAGGCCTGGAAGCTGGCGCCGGAACTGGCCAAGGCGCAGGTGCCGGTGTTCGTCAATGCGCTGGACGACCTGCCGGCCAGCTTCGACCAGATCGGCGCCACCCTGGAGAACGCCGCGCGCCTCAACGCCGCCGGCGTGGCGGTGAGCTTCACCCAGGGCGGCGACGGCGCGCACAACGCGCGCAAGCAGCGGCAACTGGCAGGCAACGCGGTCGCGCACGGGCTGCCGTGGGACGCCGCCCTGGCCGGCCTGACCCGGGTCCCGGCCGAGGCCTTCGGCGTGGGCGACCGCCTGGGCAGCATCGCCCCCGGCAAGCTCGCCGACCTGGTGCTGTGGGAAGGCGACCCGCTGGATGTGGCGCACTACGCCGAGCAGGTCTGGCTGGGCGGCCGCGCCATTCCGATGCGCTCGCGGCAGACCGAACTGCGCGACCGCTACATGCAGCAGAACGGCGCATTGCCGAAGGCGTACACCCACTAGGCCCACCGAGGAAGCGGAGACGGCAGCGTACAGACGCTGCCGTCCCCCCGGCGGCAACGCCTTCCTCGCGCTCGACCGCGCTCGACCGCGCGCGGCTGAGCGCCACCCGACCGGCGCGCGCCGGCGACATCCGGCACCGCACCGACGCGCAGTAGCCTGTGCGCCTTCCTGCCCTTGCGCGCACCGCCATGCCCCGCCTGCCTCGCCTGCTGCTGTGCCTGTTCGCGCTGACCAGTGCAGCGCCCGCATGGGCCGACGCCAGCCGCTTCGGCGTCGCCAGGGTCGGCGAGCGCTTCGTCGTGGACAGCGGCGCCGATCTGCAGTTCAGCGTGGACGCCCACACCGGCGACGTGGTCTCCCTGCGCTACCGCGGCATCGAACTGGAGAGCCCGGAAGCCAAGCACACGCAGATCGCCTCGGGCCTGGGCAGCGCCCGCGTCGCCGTGCGCACCGTCGGCGACACCATCGTGGTCTCGGCCAGCGCCGGCGACCTTGTGCAGTACTACATGGCGCGCAAGGGCCGCGACGCGCTCTACCTGGCCACCTACGCGCCGACCCTGCTGCCGGTCGGCGAACTGCGCTTCATCGCCCGGCTCGACGCGGCGAAGTTGCCCGATGCCGAACGCGAGCCGGATTCCAACGTCGGCACCGCGATCGAGGGCAAGGACGTGTTCCTGCTGCCGGACGGCCGCACCAGTTCCAAGTTCTACTCGGCGCGGCGCGCGATCGACGACACCGTGCATGGCGTCAGCGGCCCCGGCCTCGCGGTGCGCATGTGGATGGGCGATCGCGAACACAGCGCGGGCGGGCCGTTCTTCAAGGACATCGCCACGCAGCGGACCGCGCGCACCCACGAGCTGTACAACTACATGTTCTCCAACCACACCCAGACCGAGCCGTACCGCGGCGGCCTGCATGGAGTGTACGTGCTGCAGTTCAGCCGCGGCGGCGCGGAAGCGCAGGTGCCGCCGGATCTGCGCTTCGTCGACGCGTCGCTGGGCTTGCAGGGCTTCCTGGGCGCGGCGGAGCGCGGCGCGGTGGCCGGCCAGGTCTCCGGCATCACGACGGGGCAGCCGGCGGTGGTTGTCCTGCGCAACGCGCAGGCGCAGTACTGGGCCAGGGCCGACGCAGATGGTCACTTCCACATCGCCGGCATCCGCCCCGGCGCGTACCGCATCGCGCTGTACCAGAACGAGCTGGAGGTGGCCCACGACACCGTGCAGATCGCAGCCGCGGCCACCGCCCAGGCCGACCTGCACGCGGTCCCGCTGCCCGGCCAGGTGATCTGGCAGATCGGCGATCCCGATGGCACGCCGGCCGGCTTCCGCAACGCCGCGTTGCTGGCGAACGCGCATCCCTTCGACCGGCGCATGGCGCCATGGGGGCCACTGACCTATCGCGTGGGCCGCGACAGTCTCGACGCATTCCCGGCGGCGCAATGGCGCGGCGTCAACACGCCCACGCGCATCGCCTTCGTGCTCTCGCCGGAACAGGTCCACGCCTACCGCCTGCGGCTGTTCGTCACCCTGACCCAGGCCGGCGGCCGCCCGCAACTGCGGGTGAACGAGCGCTGGAGCGAGCCGGCGCCGCCGCGCCCGGAGCAGCCGGACAGCCGCGGCATCACCCGCGGCACCTACCGCGGCAACAACACCGTCTATCTGTTCGACATCCCCGCCAGCGCCGTGCAGGCCGGCCTCAACACACTGGACATCGACGTCGCCTCGGGCTCGCCGGACAACGGTTTCCTCGGCCCGGGCATCGTCTTCGACAGCGTGCAATTGCTCGCGCCGTGAGGCGGCATCGTGGGGTGCTGGAGAGGCGCCGCTTGCCTGCGCACGCTGGCACCAGGCTGGACGCGCCGGCAACGATGCCGAGGACGTGCGCCACAGCGTGCAGCCTGGCGATTCCGATGCATTCCTGCCGAGCGCCCGTGCCGCCTGGAAAAACGCGGCACGGTGCACGGCGCCGCCGCCCTGAGCCCGGCGGTGCCCGCGGCGGCTTCAGTTGGCGCCGATATTGGCCTGGATCCAGGCCCAGCCGTTGCCGCGCACCACCTCGAAGCCGGCCTCGACCACGTGCAGGTACATCGCGTTGCTGAAGCGTCCGTCCTGCGCACGATGGGTGTGCAGCCAGCTCAGGAACGGCTTGATGTCGATGTTGAGATTGCCGTTGCTGGGCAGGGTCGGCTGGCCGGCGGTGTTGTGCGGGATGAAGGTGTAGACGTAGTAGCCGGCGGCGCTGTTCATGCCTTCCCACAGATCGAAGGTGTAGCCGCCGGCGCTGATGACGTTGCTGGCGGTGAGCGTGCCGATCGGGTACGAGTTGTGGCCGCCCCAGATCATCACCTCGGCCTGCGGGATCGCGCTGGAGGACACCGTGCTGTCCCAGCGGAAGAACAGGTCGTAGGCGAAGTCGCCGGCCAGGTTACTGCCGCCGGACGAGTAGGCGAAGGTCGCCGGCAGGGACCGCAGCGCCGAGACCTGCCGCGGGAAGGTGCGGTCGGCAGTGGGATTGAAGCCGTAGTGCGAACCGCGCAGGATCGCCGGATAGCCATACAGGCTGGCGTTGGGGAAATTGAAGGTCACGGTCATGCTCGGCGTGCTGCCGCTGTGGAACGTGCCCTGGATGACGTTGTTGGGGTCGTTGAAGTTGTTCACCCAGGCGTACTGGTTGCCGTACACCTGGTACGGCCCGGCCAGCGCCATCGGCGCGATGGCGAGCAGCGCGGCGGCGAACAGCGCGCGCAGGGGCCGCACCCAGCCGCGCGGCGACCTGACGACCGTGGCGGGAAGGCGCGGCGAAGCAGCGGCGAAAACGGAAGCGGAAGCGTGCATGGCGGTCTCTCCTGAGCGTGCAGGGGCAGCGAAGCTGCTGCCGCGGCGGACGCTAGCAAGGTGCGCGTACCGCGAGCTATGACAAGACCCGCGCGCGCCATGCGCCAGCGCAATAGCGCTACCGCGATCCAGGCCACGGCCGCGCTGCGCTTCACAGATATCGCGCGCCAGCGAGATTTCCGCCACGGCATCGTCTACGCATTGCGGTCGCCCCGGCGAATGGGCGGCAGCGACATCTCGCACTGCAGCATGCGATGGACGCAGTCGCAGCGCGCGCGACGCCGCGATAAGCTGATGGGTCATGACGGAGAAGCACGATGACGTTGCGCTGGTATTTCGATTTCATCTCGCCGTTTTCCTATCTGCACTGGCAGCAGGTGAAAGCGCTTCCGGAGTTCGCCCGGATCCAGCCGGTGCCGATCGTGTTCGGCGCGGTGCTGGCGCAGCTGCAGACGCGCGGGCCGGCCGAGGTGCCGCACAAGCGCGAGTTCACCTATCGCTTCGTGCAGTGGCAGGCGCAACAGCAAGGCGTGCCGCTGCGCTTCCCGCCGGCACATCCGTTCAACCCGCTGACGGCGCTGCGCCTGTGCATCGCCGCCGGCACCACGCCGCAGGCCATCGATGCGCTCTTCGACTGGCTGTGGCGCGATGGCCACGCCGGCGACGACGCCGCGGCGCTGGCGCCGGTCGGCCAGGCATTGGGCATCGCCGACGTGGCCGCGGCCACCGCCGATGCGCAGGTCAAGGCGCAACTGCGCGCCAACACCGAACAGGCGCTGGCGGCCGGCGTGTTCGGCGTGCCGACCCTGCAGATCGACGACACCCTGCTGTGGGGCAACGACGCGCACCCGCTGATGCGGGCGGTGCTGGCCGACCCGCAGCTGCTGCAGCGCGGCGAAATGGCGCGCCTGAGCGCGCTGCCGGTCGCGGTGCAGCGCAACGCCTGAGCGGTCGCCATGTCCATCGATTTCCCCAATCACTGGAGCTTCAGCGGATGCGCATCGGCATCGTCGTAGATTCCGCCTGCGATCTGCCGCAGGACTACATCGCCCAGCACGACCTGGTGGTGTTGCCGATCAGCGTGCGCCTCGGCGGCACCGTGCTCGCCGACCACCGCGACGAAGCGGCGACGCTGGAGTTCCTGCACGCACAGGTCAGCGCGCACGGTGCCGAAGCCGAGACCGTGCCGTACAGCGTGGCGCAGATCCGCGAGCTGTTCCTCAGCCGGCTGGTCATCGACTACGACCACGTGTTCTGCCTGACCATCGCCAAGACCCGCAGCCCGATCCACGACCACGCGCAGCAGGCCGGTTTCGCCATCCTCAACGACTACAAGCCGATCCGTCAGGCGGCCGGCCATGCCTCGCCGTTCGCGCTGCGCGTGATCGACACCGGCAACCTGTTCGCCGCCCAGGCGGTGATCGCCGTCGAGGCGGTGCGCTTGCGTGCCGACGGCGCCGGCGTGCAGGCCATCCGCGAGCGGCTGGAGACGCTGGCCGAGCACACCCATGGCTACATGATCGCGCGCGACCTGTACTACCTGCGCAGCCGCGCGCGCAGCAAGGGCGACCGCAGCGTCGGCCTGCTCAGCGCCGCACTCGGCTCGGCCCTGGACATCAAACCGGTGCTGCACTGCCACCGTGGCGAGACCGCGCCGGTGGCCAAGCTCAAGGGCTTCGACCACGCCGTGCAGACGCTGTTCGGGCTGGCCGCCAAACGCGTGGCCGCCGGGCTGATGACGCCCACGCTGTGCCTGAGCTATGGCGGCGAGCTGGCGGAACTGCGCGCCCTGCCCGGCTACGCGGCGCTGCGCCAGGCCTGCGACAGCCACGGCGTGGCGCTGCTGGAGAGCGTGATGAGCCTGACCGGCATGGTCAATGTCGGCAAGGGCGCGCTGGTGCTGGGCTTCGCCGGGGAGGCGCTGCGCTTCGGCTGATCGCCCGCTGGCCGCGTCGACGGCGGGTCGCCGCCGGCTCTGCTAGGCTGCGCCGCTTCGTACCGCCCACAAGAGATGCCCATGGCCGTCACCTACTCGATCAGCCTGCCCGATCCCGCCCGTGCCCGCGGCAGCAACCCGTCGCTGAGCTTCTCGGCGCACGGCGCCGACGCCTTCGCCGAACAGCTGCAGGCCGCCCTGAGCGATCCGGCCTGGTTCGAGCGCTGGCGCGCCATGCAGCCGGAGCCGGACGAGGTCGATCCTGCCCTGGGCGTGACCGATCCGGCAGCACGGGTGACCGGCCGCCAGGACGATCTGCGCATCGACCTGTCCGCGACCACCAGCATCCCCGGCGACATCCTCAAGCAGCGCCTGCGCCTGCTCGCCGGCAGCGGCTGGGAACTGCGCGACGTGCGCTGAGCCGAACGGCACGGCCGCCGCGCTGCGGTGGCCGAGACGCCCTGCGGTGCCGCGCTAGGACGCGGCCACCGCCCGGCGCGGCCAGGACCAGCGCAGATTGACCGCCAGCGTCCCCAGCACGATCAGCGCCAGGCCCAGCCACTGCACCGGCACCAGCCGGTGGCCGTACAACAGGTAGTCCAGCAGCAGCGTCACCAGCGGGTAGACGAAGGCGACCACCGCGATCGCCGCCACGTGCAGGTGCCGGTAGGCGCTGTAGAACAGCACGTACACCACGCCGCTGTGGATCACCCCCAGGCCGACCAGCCAGAACCAGTGGCGGCCGGGGTGCAGCGCGGCGCTGCTGGAGAAGCCCGCCAGCATCGCCGCACCGACCCAGCACTGCACGGTCACCACCGCCAGTGGCCGCTCGCGGCTGATCCGCCGCGACATCAGCAACGACGCGCCGCACAGCAGCGCGCCCAGCAGGGTCAACGCGATCCCGGCCAGGTAGCCGCGGTCGGCGCTGGACCACAGCCGCAGCGGGTCCGCCGAACAGGCCACGCCGACGAAGGCCAGCAGCGTCCAGCCCAGGTCGGAACGGCGGCTGCGCTCGCCCTGCAGCAACGCTGCCAGGATCAGCATGACGAACGGGAACACGTGGTAGACCATGGTCGCCACGCCGATCGACGAACGCGCCATGCCGGCGAACAGCGCCACCCAGTTGAGCACCAGCAGCACGCCGCTGAGCGCGGCGTCGCGCAACAGCGCGTGCTCGCGCCACAGGCCGCGCAACTGCCCGCCGAGCAGGCCGCACACGGTCAGGAACAGCGCGCCGAACAGGCAGCGGTAGAACACCGCGGTCACCGGATCCTGGCCGCTCTCGTGCACGAACACGCCGACCGAGCCGATCAACACCTCGGCCAGCAACAGCTGCCACAGCGCACGCCGCGACGCGCCCGCAGGCGCTGCCTGCACCGCGCTCACAGTGCGATCGTCCCGTGCAGGTACTGCACGGCCGCGCCGCGCACCTGCACGTGGTCCGGCAGCACCCGGCACTCCAGTTCGCCGCCACGTGCCGAGGCCTGCCACGCGCGCAGGTCCTGCTTGCCCAGCCGCTGCGCCCACAGCGGCGCCAGCGCGGCATGGATCGAGCCGGTCACCGGATCCTCGGCGCCGCCGTTGGCCGGCCAGAAATAGCGCGACACGAAATCGTGCTCGCGGCCTGGCGCGGTGACCGCGACATCGCGCGGCGCCAACGCCAGCATCCGTGCCAGGTCCGGCACTACCGCGCGCACCTGGGCTTCGTCCGCGTACACGGCGATGTAGGCCTGATCGTTGCGGTATGCCGCCTGCGGCGCGATCGACAGCGCCTGCGCGAGCGCCTGCGGCACCGTCGCCAACGCGGTCGGCGCCTGGTTCGGGAAGCGCAGGACGAAGCGCCCGTCGGCCTCGCGATCCACCGCCAGTTCGCCGACCGCCGCGGCGCGGAACCGCAACGGCAGCGGCGCCAGGCCCTGAGTGGCGACGACAAAGGCGCTGGCCAGCGTCGCATGGCCGCAGAACCCCACTTCGCGCAGCGGCGAGAACCAGCGGATCGCGAACGCGCCATCGGCTTCGGGCACGAAGAACGCCGTCTCCGACAGATTGTTCTCGCTGGCGATGGCCTGCATCAGCGCGTCCGGCAGCCACGCCTGCAGCGGAACCACCGCGGCCGGGTTGCCGCGGAACCGCACCGTGGTGAACGCATCGACGATGAACAGCGGCAGTTGCACGCGCGGCCTCGGGGAATGGAAGGACACGGCCAGTGTGCGCCCGGCTGGGCGACCAGCACAGAGTCAGATACGCTGCAAATCGACCGATACAGATGAGGCCTGCGCATGCGCCTGTACGAAGCCCTCGCCAGCCAGTTGCGCGACCAGATCGCCCAGGGCACGCTGCGCGCCGGCGAGCGCCTGCCGTCGATCCGGCAACTGGCCGCCGGCCACGGCATCAGCGCCGCCACCGCGGTGCAGGCCTGCCTGCAGCTGGAACGCGAAGGCCGGGTGCAGGCCCGCCCGCGCTCGGGCTACTTCGTGCGTGCCGCGGCGACGCCGCTGCCGACCGGCACCGGCCCATCCCGGCGGCGCGCCCCAGGCACAGTCGCCAATCCCGCGCTGCAAGGCGTACTGGACATGCTCGCGCGCTCGGACCTGGTGCCGCTGCACACCGCCACGCCGGCGGCGGCGCTGCTGCCCGGCGCGCACCTGGCCGGCGCACTGGCGCGGCAACTGCGCCGCCAGCGCAGCGCCGCGCTCGACTACGCACCGCCGCAGGGCCACGCCGCACTGCGTCGGCAGATCGCGCAGCGCTACGCGCACTGCGCCACCACCGTCGCCGCCGACGAGGTGGTGGTGACCGCCGGCGCGATGGAGGCGATCAGCCTGGCGCTGCGCACGCTCACCGCGCCTGGCGACGTGGTGCTGGTCGAGACCCCGACCTACCACGGCATCCTGCAGGCGGTGGCGGCGCTGCGCCTGAAGGTGCTGGAAGTGCCCAATCGCCCGGGTCAGGGTATCGACGCCGCGCGCCTGGACGCACTGCTGCAGCGCACGCCGGCCCGCGCAGCGGTGCTGGTGCCGAACTTCAACAATCCGCTCGGCAGCCTCACCCCGGACGCGGCCAAGCGCGCGCTGCTGGACAGCTGCGCGCGCCACGGCACGGTGGTGATCGAGGACGACATCTACGGCGAACTCGACTGGTCGGGGCAGCGCCCACGGCCGCTGCGCCATTTCGACACGCACGGCAACGTGATCACCTGCGGCGCCTTCTCCAAGGTGCTGGCGCCCGGCCTGCGCGTGGGCTGGCTGCTCGGTGGCGCCTGGACCGACACGCTGGTGCGCGCCAAGTACTTCTCCACCATCGGCGGCGCCAGCCTGCCGCAACTGGCCCTGGCCGACTACCTGGAGCGGCACGACCTGGAACGCCACCTGCGCAAGCTGCGCCGCACCCTGGCCGACAACGGCCAGCGCCTGCGCGAGGCGGTGCTGCGGCACTGGCCGGCCGGCACCCGCATCGGCGACCCGGCCGGCGGCCTGTCGCTGTGGCTGCAACTGGCCGACGCCGGCAGCGGCCAGGCGCTGTTCGAAGCCGCCCTCGCCGAGGGCATCGGCAGCTCGCCCGGGCACCTGTTCTCCAGCCGCGGCGACTACGCCGACCACCTGCGGCTGAGCTGCGGGCAGCCGTGGAGCGAGACGCTGGAAGATGCAATGCGGCGGCTGGGCGAACTAGCAGCGCGACTGCCGCGCTAGCGCCGCACCGCGGTCCCGATGCGAAGTTCGCCACCAGCGTTTGCTTGCATCGCGCCTGCAAGGCGCCCTGCGCCGCCTCCGAGCGAAGCCATGCATCCAACTCCACATGCACGCCGACCGATCGCGGCGATCACCCCGCATGCGACACGACCGCGGTGGCCGCGTCCCATGAAACGGCGTGACCGCGATCGACGTCAGCCAGGAACGGCGTGCGCTACGGCGTTGCCGCGCCGATCGCCAGCGCCACGCAAGCGCCGACCAGGGTGCAGGCGAGCATCGCCACGGGGCTGAGCGGGCTGCGCCAGCGCTGCCAGGGGAGCAGCAGGATGCGACGGCAAGACATGGCGCGGCTCCGATCCAGGGACGTGGCGAGGGCGAATCCTGCGGAATCTAGCCAGCGCCGGTCTCAGCAGACGCGAACGCGATCGCACAACCGCATGTCGGGTGCTGCGGCGCCCCTGTTTGTTTACGAGACCGGCCAAGCGGCGGCCGCGGCGGTCACCGGGCTGTCATGTGTGGGCTCGGCGAGCCTCGCATGCATCGCGCGCCTGTGGCCGCCCTGCCACCGCGCAGAACGGCCACGGACGGCAAGGCGGGAACGCTGCGACCGGCACCGCAGCGCGCTGCCCCCTGCCCGGCGGACCGCGTCGCGCGGCCGCCGGTGGAGCGCGCTCAGCCCTGCAGGGCGCGCGCGTGGAAGGCGATGTGCTCGCCGATGAAGCTGCCGATGAAGTAGTAGCTATGGTCGTAGCCGGGCTGCACGCGCAGGGTCAGCGGATAGCCGGCAGCGTCGGCGGCGGCCTGCAGCAACTGCGGGCGCAACTGCTTCTCGAGGAACTCGTCGCCGCCGCCCTGGTCGATCAGCAGCGGCAGACGCTCGCTGGCACTGCCGATCAGCACGCTGGCGTCATAGGCCTGCCACTGCGTGCGGTCTTCGCCCAGGTAGGCGGTGAACGCCTTCTCGCCCCACGGCACCTGCGTGGGCGCCACGATCGGCGAGAACGCCGACACGCTGCGGTAGCGGCCCGGATTCTTCAGCGCGATCACCAGGGCACCGTGGCCGCCCATCGAATGCCCGCTGATCGCGCGCCGGCCGTTGTGCGGGAACTGCGCCTCGATCAGCGCCGGCAGTTCCTGCACCACGTAGTCGTACATGCGGTAGTGCGCGTCCCACGGCGCCTGGGTGGCGTTGACGTAGAAGCCGGCGCCCTTGCCCAGGTCGTAGCCCTCGGCATCGGCAACCTGCTCGCCGCGCGGGCTGGTGTCCGGCGCGACCAGGATCACGCCATGCTCGGCCGCATAGCGCTGCGCGCCGGCCTTGGTGATGAAGTTCTGCTCGGTGCAGGTCAGGCCGCTGAGCCAGTACAGCACCGGCAGCGTGGTGTGCTCGGCCTGCGGCGGCAGGTACACGGCCACCTGCATGGGGCAGCCGAGCACAGCCGAGTCGTGGCGATAGACGTCCTGCCAGCCGCCGCAGCAGGCGTGGTGTTCGATACGTTCCATGGGCAGTTCCGGGAAGAGGGCCTGCGGCCGCGACCGGCCGCAGGCGGGGTGCCGCGACGCGTCGACCGGCGACGCGCGCGGCAGCGGGCTTCAGTGCAGCACGCCGTTCTTGCGCGCCACGTGGGTGGAGATCGCGTCCATCAGCGGCGGCGACAGGCAATCGTACGGTTCCAGCTTCAGTTCGCGCAGGCGGTTGCGCACCCCGTCCATCGCCTCCGGACGCGTGCCGCTCTCGATGATCGAAGACACGAAGGCGGCGAACCCCGGCGCCGACCAGCCCTGCTGCGGCGACAGTTCCGTATGCACGAAATCCAGGCCGTAGAACGGATGCTCGGTGTTCTCGATGCGGCCGTACATGTGCACGCCGCAGCCGGTGCAGGCGTGACGGCGGATGGTCGCACTCTCGTCCACCACCTTCAGCTTCTCCTCGTGCGCCGTCACCTTGACCTTGTCGCGCGCCACCACCGCCACCACCGAGAAGGTCGCGCCCTTCGGCTTCCAGCACTTGGTACAGCCGCAGGCGTGGTTGTGCGCGGTCTGCGCACCCACTTCCACCACCACCTTGTCGCTGGCGCAATGGCATTCCAGGGTACCGCCCTGGAACTGCTCCGCGCCGGCACGCACGCCGGCATCCACCGACGGATGAATCGTCACAGTACTCATCTTGCCCCCTCCCGGGTTCGTTGCGTCGCTGCAATGCGCGGAAACGGCCGCGCGCCGGACTGACCTGCGGTCAGAAGTGGATGACGGTGCGGATCGACTTGCCCTCGTGCATCAGGTGGAAGGCTTCGTTGATCTCGTCCAGCGGCAGGGTGTGAGTGATGAACGGATCGAGGTCGATCTCGCCGTGCATCGCCTGCTCCACCATGCCCGGCAGCTGGGTGCGGCCCTTGACCCCGCCGAAGGCGCTGCCGCGCCAGACGCGGCCGGTGACCAGCTGGAACGGACGCGTGCTGATTTCCTGGCCGGCGCCGGCCACGCCGATGATGACGCTCTCGCCCCAGCCCTTGTGGCAGCACTCCAGCGCCGAGCGCATCACGTGCACGTTGCCGATGCACTCGAAACTGAAGTCCACGCCGCCGTCGGTCAGCTCGACGATGACTTCCTGGATCGGCTTGGTGTAGTCCTTGGGGTTGATGCAGTCGGTGGCGCCCATGCTGCGCGCCAGCTCGAACTTGCCCGGATTGGTGTCGATGGCCAGGATGCGCCCGGCCTTGGCCTGCACCGCGCCCTGGATCACCGCCAGGCCGATGCCGCCGAGGCCGAACACCGCGACGCTGTCGCCTTCCTTCACCTTGGCCGTGTTGTGCACCGCACCGATGCCGGTGGTGACGCCGCAGCCGAGCAGGCACACCTTCTCCAGCGGCGCCTCGGGATTGACCACGGCCAACGAGATCTCCGGCACCACCGTGTACTCGCTGAAGGTGCTGCAGCCCATGTAGTGGTAGATCGGCTGGCCGTTGTAGGAGAAGCGGGTGGTGCCGTCGGGCATCAGGCCCTTGCCCTGGGTGGCGCGCACCGCCTGGCACAGGTTGGTCTTGCCGGACAGGCAGAACTTGCACTTGCGGCATTCAGCCGTGTACAGCGGGATCACGTGGTCGCCGACCTTGACGCTGGTCACGCCCTCGCCCACCGCCTCGACGATGCCGCCACCCTCATGGCCGAGCACCGCCGGGAAAATGCCTTCCGGATCGTCGCCGGACAGCGTGAACGCGTCGGTATGGCACACGCCGGTATGGGTGATGCGCACCAGCACTTCGCCCTGGCGCGGCGGTTCGACATCGATCTCCACGATCTGCAGCGGTTTGCCTGCTTCGAAAGCGACGGCGGCTCGGGACTTCATGCGATTTCTCCTGGCTGACGGAATGGGCGTGGGGTAGGGATCATTTGAGGTAGGAGCGGACCAGCATCGCCATCTCGCGCACGCGCGCGGCGCGCTGCGCCTCGGAGGTGGCGGCATGGCCGAATTCCTCGCGGACGTGCGCCTGCATCACTTCCGACATCAGGCCGTTGACCGCGCCGCGGATGGCGGCGATTTGCTGCAGCACAGCAGCACAGTCCGTCCCCTCCTCCAGCGCGCGTTCCAACGCTTCGGTCTGGCCGCGCAGGCGGCGGATGCGGGCGAGGACGCGCTTCTTTTCGTGCGGGGCGTGCGGCATGTGGCGGGCGCTCGGGAACTATACTGGGGGATAGTATTCCTGCCTTCGAAAAAAGAAAACGCCCGCGCCGCTACGCCCCCCATCCTGGCCGGCCCGGCCGCGGCCGGACGCCCCCGCCGCACGGGTGCCGGCGCATGGCAACGCGTGTCGGCCAAGGACACGAAACCGCCATGTTCGCGCCGCCGCTGCTGCCTATGATGGCCACGCGTTCATGCGCGGGCCCCGGTGCCGGTGGCCACGTCCCTGCCCGCCCCCAGTTCCAGGCAGCCGCGGCCACGTCTAGACTGGGCGAATTCCCGTGTGGCCGCCCTTCAAGATCGTGGACATGAAATCCTTCATTCTGGTCGTCGACGACGATCCGGATCTGCGCCGACTCATCAGCGAGTTCCTGAGCGACCACGGCTATCAGGTGGACACCGCCGAGACCGTGGCGGAGATGCGCCTGCGGATGGCCGAGCGCCAGCCGGACCTGGTGATCCTGGATGTGATGATGCCCGGCGAGGACGGCCTCAGCGCCGCCCGCCAGCTCGCCAGCGAGCGCGGCGCGCCCGCGGTGATCATGCTCAGCGCGCTGGGCAGCGACACCGACCGCATCATCGGCCTGGAAGTGGGTGCCGACGACTACCTGGCCAAGCCGTGCAATCCGCGCGAGCTGCTGGCGCGGGTGCGCGCCCTGCTGCGGCGCAGCCAGGCGGCGACACTGCCGCCGGAAGCGCGCGGCAACGTCTACGAGTTCGCCGGCTGGCGGCTGGACGTGATCCGTCGCGACCTGCGCGATCCCACCGGCATCTTCATCAATCTCTCCGACGGCGAATTCGCGCTGCTGCGCACCTTCGTCGAGCACCCGCAGCGCGTGCTCAGCCGCGACCAGCTGCTCGACTACGCGCGCGGCCGCGACACCGAGGTCTACGACCGCGCCATCGACAGCCAGATCAGCCGCCTGCGCCGCAAGATCAACGAGCGCGTGCAGACCGAACTGATCCGCACCGTGCGCAACGAGGGCTACATGCTGCTGCCGAGCGTCGCCCGCCTGTGAGCGGACCCACGCGCGCCCGCCGCGGCGTGCCGATCTTCGCCCGCGCCTTCCTGCTGCTGGTGGTGGCGCTGCTCACCGCGCAGCTGATCGGCATCGCCCTGGTGCTGCGCACGCCGGTCTACGAGATGCCGGTGCACCCCCCGGAAGTGATCGCCCTGCTCAGTACGCGCATGCCGGCCGGCACCCAGACCCTCAAGGTGCAGGACACCGCCCATGCGCCGCTGCCAGCGCGCGACCAGGTGCGCGACCGCAACGTGGAACGGTTGATGGCGCACTGGCTGGAAGTCGCGCCGGACCAGGTGCGCTTCTACCGCAACAGCGACGGCCGCCTGGAACGCCTGCGCCTGCGCCTGGGCGAACGCCCGCCGCCGCCGCCGCATGCCATGGCCGCCGACGACGACGTCCCCGCACCCGCGGAGATGTCACCCCCAGCCACCGCGCAGCAACCGCCACCGCCGGAGCCGCCGCCCGCGCCGGGCGAGGCACCGCGCAATGGCGCCTTCGGCGCGACCATGCGCGCCGTGGGGTGGCGCGAACGCGGCTTCGCCCCGGCGGTACCGCTGCTGGACGGCTTCACCGCGGCCCTGCGCCAACCCGACGGACACTGGCGCAGCGTGATGTCGCCGCCACGCCGGTTCTCCAACGAATTCAAGACCCAGGTGGTGATGCTGTTCCTGGTCGGCATGCTGGCGATGCTGCCGCTGGCCTGGTGGTTCTCGCGCGCACTGTCGGCGCCGATCCGGCGCTTCGCCGAGGCCGCCGACCAGCTCGGCCGCAATCCCGACGCGCAGCCGCTGCGGCGCAGCGGCCCCAGCGAGATCGTGCAGGCGGCCGATTCGTTCAACGCGATGCAGGCACGCCTGAACCGGCTGATCAACGAGCGCACGCACATGGTCGCGGCGATCGCCCACGACCTGCGCACGCCGTTGGCGCGGCTGGCGTTCCGCCTGGAGACCCTGCAGCCGCCGCTGCGCGAGAAGACCATGGCCGACATCGACGAGATGAAGGCGATGATCTCCGCGGCGCTGGACTTCATCCACAACGACAGCCGCCGCGGCACCCGCTCTCCACTGGATTTCCGCCTGCTGGTGGAAAGCGTGGTCGACGACGCCAGCGACACCGGCGCCGACGTGGTGCTGCTGCTAGGCGACGCCATCACTCTCGACGGCGACCCGCTGTCGCTGCGGCGCATGGTGATGAACCTGGTGGAGAACGCGCTGAAATATGGCAAGCGCGCACGCCTGCAATTGCGTCACGAGGCCGGCGAATGCGTGCTGTGGATCGACGACGACGGCCCCGGCATCGATCCCGCACAGCGCGAGAAGCTGTTCCTGCCGTTCTTCCGCGGCGAGAACTCGCGCAACCGCGACACCGGCGGCATCGGCCTGGGCCTGTCGGTGGCGCACAGCATCGTGCTGGCGCATGGCGGCCAGATCGCCCTGGACAACCGCCCCGAAGGCGGCCTGCGGGTCAGCGTGCGGCTGCCGTGCCAGGCCGTCGGCGGCTGAGCCGGCCGCGCCGCCGTACCGCCGCACGTCGATCGACTCAGCGCTGGTTCGCCTCGACGACCACGGCCGTGCCGTAGCACAGCACCTCGGTCAGGCCGGCCATCAGCTCGGTGGCGTCGTAGCGCACCGCGACGATGGCATTGCCGCCCATCTGCCGCGCGTGCTGCAGCATGTCCCGGTAGGTCTCCAGGCGCGCCTGCTCGCACAGCTCGGTATAGATGGTGATGTTGCCGCCGAACAGCGTCTGCAGCCCGCCCAGGAAATTGCCGACGATGGAGCGCGAGCGCACGGTGATGCCGCGCACGATGCCCAGATTGCGCACGATCCGGTGGCCGGGAAGCTCCAGCGCGGTGGTCACCATCGCATCGTTCAGTGGCGAGACCGCCGCACGCGGCGGCGAGGAATTGTACGGATCGGTCATCGGTGTCCCCTGCTGGCGTGGTCCGTGGCTCCGCGGACCGCGGACCCGGCGCGCACGCACCGAGGCCGGCAGTGTTAGCACCGCATGAAGAACCACGCAATCGCCAGCACCAGGCCGCCACCCCATAGCAGCAGCATCGCCACGACGCCGGCCAGCACGACCGCCACCCGCCGCCATCGGCGCAGCCCGCGCGAGCGCCGCACCACATGCACGCACAGCCAGCCGCCCAGCACCACGCCGCTGGCGACCACGGCCCATCCAAGCAGATCGATGAGCGGATCCTTGGGACCGAACTCAGCCGGGCATTGGCTGGTCGCATGCGCGGATGCCATGCAGCCGAGCGACGCGGCCAGAACGCCGACCAGACCAACACAATGGCGCCGAGAACCGCTGCGCGTCGCAAGGCAGGTGGCAAGGCGAGTGCGAACGATGCGAAGTGCGCTCATTGCGAAGCGACTCGACGAGCGACAGCGCATCGCGCACGCCTGGTCGTGAAGTCTCTGGCCGAACGTAGAAGGCAACACCCTCATGCAGCGGACACCGCCATCACGGCACATGCTCGTAGCGCCCCGTGCGCCGCCAATCGGGCAACACATGTCGATACCAATAGAGCATTTTCGACCAGTTTGAAGTCTCTAACACCAGCAGTGCACCCCACGCGCCACTGCGTTCGCCCACATAGCGATCCTTCCAGTGCAGGATCGGAATGATGAACAGCCAGAGCAGGAGCGGCACCACCAGCAGCCCTCCGACAGCGACAACCACCTCGCGCTCCGCGCTCCAGCCAGCGACGATGAGCACGCTTCCCAGTCCAGCGGCGCCCGCGAATCGCTTGAGCCATCGCCATTTCGATTCGAACCAATCCGCACGCACCATGGAATCCTCCTTCCCTGCCTGAAGCACCGTTGACTGCAACACCCGAAAAACTGCAGATCAACGCGTCGGTGGCGCGTCGCTGCCGCCCATCGTCGGCAATGAACGTCGAAACTCGGCAGCGACAGGCCGTGAAAGCAAGCGCGCGATGATCCAGCCATGCAGGGCGACGAAAGCCGCAGCAAAGACCACGCCGATCGCCGACATGGCCCAAAGCATCGGCTGCATGTCCGGCGCGCCGTGCATCTGTGCAACAGCGAGCTGCTTCTGCATGAAAGCGATCATCTGCACCTGCACGACCGCGCCGCCCAGGTTCCATGCGATCACCAGCAACATGGCCGCGATGAAACACCACCGCGCCCAACTCAGCCGTCGCAGAAGCCCGATAGAACTCGCCAGGGTCCACACTGAAAACAGCGCAGTTCCAAGAAACAACCAACGAAAGTTGGAAAAAATTAAGGCCATCGTGGGCGGCATCCCTGGCGGAAGCCTCCGTGCCATGTCGGCGAACTCCACGTGATCGAACACGGCGAACAGAACGAAGATCTGCATGAGGCCGGCCACCGTACCGAAACCGGAGAGTGCGATGAAGATCCAGGCCAGGATGGTGACAAAGCTGGATCGCGGCGGCGCTTGGTGCATGACGTCCCCCTGAAGACGAATGCTGCATTGTCGCCTGCCTCGTGGCTACCGTCATCACCATTCAGGCGTGTCAATGGAAGACGCGAGGCCGCAAACCAGGCCAGCCGATGCAAAGCGCTATCGACGTTGCGCCATCCGCATGCGCCGGAGCAGCAGGAGCCGTTTGCCCGACCGCACCGATATCAAGAAGGTGGCAAGCATTCCCAATGCAATGAACAACACCGCGCCTGCAGCTGGTCCAAGCGCGAGCAGAATGCCGCAATAGACGAAAAGAGACACAAAGCCGAAGAAGCCTGCGGCATTCTTGTAGAAGTGCCAAGACGTGATCGCGGCACTTTCCGGATTGCGAGACACCAAACGCTCTGCACCTTCCCCAATTGGTGCGACCTCCCAAGAAGAAGCCTGCTGAGCGACGTCCATACGTCGAGAGTCCTTGAAATGCCCGCACAACTCCAGCATGCGGTGGTGCTGCGCTTCATTGATGCCATTTCGCTGATCCACGGCAAGCACATGGTCTGCGGATGATGGAAAGACAAACGTGGGACGGCTCGCCGGATCCTGGAACTCGATCGAAACAGGCAGCCCCGCGGTAGCGTTCATCCCGGGAATGGTATTGGCGAGCGTTCCCGAAAACACCCTGCCTTGCACCGACGCGTCATTGAAGCTGTTCACATAGAAGTCGTGATCCTGCTTCGACACCTCGGCCCAAAGCCCCCAGGCAAATGCGTCTTCCCGATACAAAAACGGAATTTCCAGGACGCCCCGAATAAAGAATCTCCGCTCGTCCAGCGTGCACAGATCGGCGTTGGAACGGACACGGCGGTAGGCGTCCAGATAGGACAGCGCGAAGACCTCATCCGGCAATCCAAAGCCCCTATCCGTCGGCAATCCCTGATGCACCTCCCCACAGCTCGTGCACACAACGTCATGTCCCGCCATAGCTCCCCCCAGGGACCGTTCGAAAAACTTCAGTTCCCAGTATCCGCCCTGCAAGGATGCATTGGAATGCACCGATCTCCAGCCCTCCTGTCGACGGTGCGCCAGGCCACTGAGCAGTCCAAAGTCACCCGCTTCACGCCAACCAACGCTAGACGAAGACGCTACGAAAAAAAAGGCTTCCCGCCGCCATCCGTTCCGGCAACGACGCCGCAAGCGGCACGCGCTCTGCCTCGGCCAGGGCGCCCAGATCGCAGAGAAAGACGGGATACGCCGGTCCGGTCAACGCAACCGGCACGCCCTGGCCACCGCTGTCGTCGCCGATCAGCACATGGCCCGGCAGGCAGCGCGCGACCTCGAAGGTCGCATGGCGTTCGGCCAGGTCAGTGGCGGCGTACAGCAGCACTCCATCGGCGCGTGGCTGCCCGGCCTGGGACGTGACCAGAGCGCGGATGGACGGCAGCAAGGTCTAGCGCGAAGGCCATAACCGTCGCCACCATGGCGGCGTTTGCGGCGCTATGCCGGCCGCATGTCGCTGCGCCACAGCCTCGGCATGACGCGCCAGCAACAGCGGCAGTGCGGTCGCCCGCCAGAACACCAGGCTGACGTATCCCGAGGACATGCCGCCATGGCTGAGGCGCGGCACGAAGACCGACTCGACGGATGCGTCGTCCAGCGCCGTGCCGACCAGGCGCGCGAAGGTGTCGGTGAGCAGCGCCTCGCACTGCACGGACGTCGCCGGCAGCGGCACGCCGGCCAGGGTCGACGCCATCTCTTCCCACAGATACGGATCGCCACGGCCGCCCCATCTGCTCGGCTCGCCCTGGAACAGGCCCGCCATGTCACCGATCGCGGTCATCGTCCTGCGGGCGTGCGGCGCGGCGCTCAGTACGCGAACTCGCGGAACACGTGGTCGATGTCGCCCTGCCAGGCGCCGTGGTACAGCGCCAGCTTGCGCTCGGCCGCGGTCTCGCCGCCATGCAGGATTTCCACCAGCGGTTCGAGGAAGCGCGATTCGTCCTGGCCGTCGCGGTTCAGGCGCGCGCGCCTGCGCAGGCCGGACAGGGCGATCTTCACCGCCTCGGCAGCCAGGTTCTGCACGGTGCCGTTGCGGAACGGCAGCTTCAGCGCCTGCTTCGGCACACCGTCGCGCAGCGCGTGGCGTTCGACCAGACTGAAATCCTTGACCAGGTCCCAGGCAGCGTCCAGTGCGGCATCGTCGTACAGCAGGCCGACCCAGAACGCCGACAGCGCGCACAACCGGCCCCACGGACCGGCATCGGCACCGCGCATTTCCAGGTACTTCTTCAGGCGCACTTCCGGGAACGCGGTGGTCATGTGGTCGGACCAGTCGCGCAGCGTCGGCAGCGCACCGGGCAAGGCCGGCAGCTTGCCCTGCATGAAATCGCGGAAGCTCTGCCCGCTGGCGTCGACGTAGGTGCCGTCGCGGTAGGAGAAGTACATCGGCACGTCGAGCAGATAATCGACGTAGCGTTCGTAGCCGAAGCCGTCCTCGAACACGAAGTCGAGCATGCCGGTGCGGTCGGCGTCGGTGTCGGTCCAGATATGCGAGCGGTAGCTGAGGTAGCCCTTGGGCTTGCCCTCGGCGAACGGCGAGTCGGCGAACAGCGCGGTGGCGATCGGCTGCAGCGCCAGCGACACGCGGAACTTCCTGATCATGTCCGCTTCGCTGGCGTAATCCAGGTTGACCTGCACCGTGCAGGTGCGCGTCATCATGTCCAGGCCGAGCGAACCGACCTTGGGCATGTAGTGCTTCATGATCTGGTAGCGGCCCTTGGGCATCCACGGCATCTCGTCGCGGCGCCACTTCGGCTGGAAGCCCATGCCCAGGAAACCCAGGCCCAGTTCGTCGGCGACCTGCTTGACCTCGTTGAGGTGGCTGCCCACTTCGACGCAGGTGTCGTGGATGGTCGGCAGCGGCGCGCCGGACAGTTCCAGCTGACCGGCCGGCTCCAGCGTCACCGAGGCGCCATCGCGCAGCAGGGCGATGGTGTGCCCGGCTTCGCGCACCGGCTCCCAGCCGAAGCGGGTCAGGCCCAGCAGCAGCGCCTCGATGCCGCGCTCGCCGTCGAAGGTCGGCGGCCGCAGGTCGTCCAGCCGGAAGCCGAACTTCTCGTGCTCGGTGCCGATGCGCCACTGCGCTTCGGGTTTTTCTCCGGAGGCAAGCACCTCGACCAGTTCGGCGCGGTCGGTGATCGGCGTCTCGGCAACGTGGCTGGGGCTCGACAAGGGCAGGACTCGCACGGCGGGTGAGGCGATGTGGGGACCATCCCCTGCCATCGCAAGGCCCGCACTATAGCGTGCCGGGGGCGGGGCCCGCGTCGCTACCGGCGGCACTGCAGCATTCCATGGCCGCGCCGCTGACGGCGTCGAGAGTGAGACGCAGCAAACGATCGCGGCGCCGGCTCGGCTAGGCTGCGGTCTCCTTCCCGCTCCGCCGCAGGCAGCGCCATGCGCCCGACCCACTCCGAACGCCATCGCAGCGACCGCGCCGGCTGGCTGCGCGCGGCCGTGCTCGGCGCCAACGACGGCATCCTGTCCGTGGCCGGCCTGGTGGTCGGCGTCGCAAGCAGCGGCGCGTCGGCGGCCACGGTACTGACCACCGGCATCGCCGGCCTGGTCGCCGGCGCGATGTCGATGGCCGCCGGCGAATACGTGTCGGTGCAATCGCAGGCCGACACCGAGCGCGCCGACCTGGCGCTGGAACGCCGCGAACTGCACGAGGATCCGCAGAGCGAACTGGACGAACTCACCGCGATCTATCGCCAGCGCGGGCTCGACCCCGGCCTGGCCCGCCAGGTCGCCGAGCAGTTGACCGCGCACGATGCGCTGGGCGCGCACGCGCGCGACGAACTCGGCATCACCGAGAGCCTGCGTGCGCGTCCGCTGCAGGCGGCGGCCGCATCGGCGGCCGCGTTCTGCACCGGCGCGGCGCTGCCGATCGTGGCCGCCTGGCTGGCGCCGGACGGCCGGCAATTGTGGGTGACCGGCGCGGCGACCCTGATCGGCCTGTCGCTGACCGGCGCGCTGGCCGCGCGTGCCGGCGGCGCCTCGGGCCTGCGCGGCGCGGTGCGGGTGGTGTTCTGGGGCGCGGCGGCGATGCTCGCCAGCGGTGCGATCGGGCATGTGTTCGGTGTGCATGTCTGAGCGGGCGCGCACCGCGCTGCGCTAGCATCACTGCCATGGCCGACACCACTTCCCCCGACGCCTTGCTGCTGGCGCGCCTGGCCAGCCTGGCCGACTGCACGCAGGCCGAGGGCTACGCCTGCATCACCGCGCGCCGCGAGCACGGCGCGCGCTCCGTGGAGATCCCGCAACCGCACCTGGCGATCCTGCTGCAGGGACGCAAGCAGGTGCGCACCGCGACACAGACCCTGGACTTCGTGCCGGGCGACCTGTTCCTGGTGACGCGGCGCTGCCGCATCGATGTGGTCAACATCCCGGATCCGCACAGCGGCCTGTACCTGAGCGTGCTGGTGCCGCTGTGCGAGGAAGCGCTGAGCGCCGCGCGCGTGCTGTGGAACGAACCGCTGCCTGCCGCCGGCGCGGAGCTCGCACGCCTGCGCGCCGAGGAGTTCGGCAGCACCCTGCTGCAATGGCGGCAGGCGCTGCAGGACGGCCGCTACACCGAGGCGCGGCTGGCGCTGGCGACCCTGGTGCTGGCGCTGTGCCGGCGCGGCCACGGCGGCCTGCTACTGCCGCCGGCGCCGAGCGTGGCCGCGCAGGTGCGCGACCTGATCGCCGCGCAGCCGCAACGCGACTGGCGTTCGCGCGACATCGAGGAGCGTCTGGGCCTCAGCGGCGCAACCCTGCGCCGGCACCTGGCCGGCGAACGCACGTCGTTGCGCGAACTGCTCACCGATGCGCGCCTGGCGCACGCGATGCAACTGCTGTACACCACGCGCTGGCCGTTGAAGACGGTCGCCGCGCACGCCGGTTACCGCTCGGTGCGCAGTTTCAGCCAACGCTTCCAGCAGCGCTATGGCCTGGATCCTGCCAGCATCGGCAACTGAGCCAAGCCGGCATTGAGCGCCGCGCGCAGCGGAATGAGCGAATCGCGCAGCGGCGCCGGCGCAGCATGTCATTACCGCGGCGCACGCCGCTCTGCCAGGAAATCCCATGTCCGTGTTCCCGTTGCGCGCGCTGTGCGCGCTGGCCCTGAGCGCCAGCGCGGCGCTGACGCTGCCGTCCTCCGCCCACGCCGCCGCGCCGGCCAGCGCCCAGACGCAGGTGCCCGGCGTCTATCGCCAGGCGATCGGCCGGTTGCGCGTCACCGCCCTGTTCGACGGCACCGTGGCGCTATCGCGCGCGGAGCTGGCGAACATTCCGCCGGAGGCGATCGCACGTCTGCTCGACCACCGCTATGTGCCGGAGAACGACAAGGGCCTGCAGACCGCGGTCAACGCCTATCTGATCCAGGACGGCACGCACCTGACCCTGGTCGACACCGGCACCGCGACCTGTTTCGGCCCCGGGCTCGGCCAGGTGCTGGCCAACCTGCGCGCGGCCGGCTACGCGCCCGAACAGGTCGACGACGTGCTGCTCACCCACGCCCATCCCGATCACCTGTGCGGCCTGCTGGACGCACAGGGCCAGCTCGCCTATCCCAAGGCGACGGTGTGGCTGAGCGCCGCCGACGCGGCGTACTGGCTGGACCCGGCCAGCGAGGCCGGGGCGCCGCAGGCACTGCGCTTCGCCTTCCCGCTGGCGCGTGCGGCGGTGGCGCCATACCAGGCTGCGCAGCGGCTGCGCCGTTTCCGCCCCGGCGACGCGCTGCCCGGCGGCGCGGTGGCGCTGGATACCCACGGCCACACGCCCGGGCACGTGTCGTACCGCTTCGACGGTGGTGCGGGGCAGCAACTGCTGGTGTGGGGCGACCTGGTGCACTACCACGCGGTGCAGTTCGCGCAGCCGCAGGCGTCGTTCGAGTCCGACAGCGACCGCGCCGCGGCGATCGCCGCGCGCAAGCGCATGCTGGCGCAGGCCGCGGACCAAGGCTGGTGGGTGGCCGGCGCGCACCTGCCATTCCCGGGACTGGGCCACGTGCGGCGCGAGGGTGAGGCATTCGCCTGGGTGCCGACCGAGTTCTCGCCGTTGCCGGCCGCGCCTTGAGGCTGGTTTTCTAACGTTGGAGCGAAGAACGGCCGCAAGCCCCTCTCCCACCGGGAGAGGGGTTGGGGTGAGGGTCCGGCGCGAAGCGTCTCGCGGAGTTTGGCTGCCAGCACCGCCGCGCTCACTCCGCGGCAGTCGGCTCCGTCTCCAGCCCCAGCCAGCGGCCGACGATGCCGCGTGCTTCGTCCACGCCCTGGCGGGTCTCGCCGGAGAAGGTCTGCACGCTGACCGTATCGCCGAACGCACTGGTCAGCTCCTTGCGCACCTGCTGCAGCACCTGCGCCTGCTGGCCGCGACCAAGCTTGTCGGCCTTGGTCAGCAGCGCGTGCGCGGGCAGCCCGCGCTGGGCGGCGTAGCCCAGCATCTGCCGGTCGTAGTCCTTCAGCGGATGACGGATGTCCATCACCACCACCAGCCCGCGCAGGGCTTCGCGGGTACGGAAATAAGTGTCGATGAACTTCTGCCAGTGCGCCTGCAGTTCCTGCGGCACCTTGGCGTAGCCGTAACCGGGCAGGTCCACCAGGTAGCGCTCGGGCTGGACCTGGAAGAACACCAGCTGCTGGGTGCGGCCGGGCGTCTTGGACACGCGGGCCAGGGCGTTCTGCCGGGTCAGCGCGTTCAGCGCGCTGGACTTGCCGGCGTTGGAGCGGCCGGCGAACGCCACTTCCCAGCCGCCGTCGTCAGGCAACTGGCGGGCATTGTGGGCGGACAACAGATAGTGGGCACGTTCGAGGATCAGCGACATCCCCCTAGGATCGCACGTCCAGGGCCCCGGGCGGGCTTCGTTGACCGCCGGGCCGCGGCATGCCGATAATCGCGCGAGTGCGGTCGCCGTCCGGCAGCCGCGGGGTCGGGTCATACGGAGCTTCAGCAATGCGCCACGCTCGCGTTCTTGCCTTTGCCGGTCTAGCGGTTTCCGTCGCCGCCGCGGTCGCGTTCGCGCAGACCTCGGTGGTTCCCATTCCCGACCACGCGCCGGTGCGCACCACGCCGCTGGAGGGCGACATCGGCAAGGCCGCCTGGGGCGACCCCAAGGCCGGCCAGGCCAAGGCCGCGGCCTGCGCCGCCTGCCACGGCGCGGACGGCAACCCCGCGATCGCCATGTATCCGCGCATCGCCGGCCAGGTGGAGCGCTACAGCGCGCGGCAGATGGCGCTGATCGCCCACGGCGAGCGCACCAGCGGCGCGGTCGCGGCGATGGTGCCGTTCGTGCAGCCGCTGAGCGCGCAGGACATGCGCGACATCGGCGCCTACTTCGCCACGCAGAAGGCCGGCGCCGGCATCGCCGACGACGCGGTGATCGCCGACGGTCCCTACGCGGGCATGAAGTTCTACGAGGTCGGCCAGCAGCTGTATCGCGGCGGCGACGCGACCCGCGGCATTCCCGCGTGCATGGCCTGCCACGGCCCGGCCGGCGCCGGCAACCCGGGTCCGGCCTATCCGCATCTGGGCGGCCAGCACGCCGATTACGTGGCGCGGCGCCTGCAGGAGTACCAGGCCGGCACCACCCAGGAGCGCGATCCGACGATGTTCAAGATCATGGCGCAGGTGGCCAAGCCGCTGACCGACCAGGAGATCAAGGCGCTGGGCAGCTACCTGCAGGGCCTGCACGACCGCGCCGACGACGCGGCCGCCGCGCAGGCGGCCCCGGCCGCGGCGACGCCACAGCAGCCGGCGCCACCGCAACAATCCTGACCGAGCGCCGCCGCGGCGGCGCCGGCCCGTTTCCCCTTCGCGCCGGTCCCGACGACCGGCGTTCGTTTTTGCCATTGGAGATCGCATGAACCGTCTGCCCCGCCTGCTGTTGTGCCTGCTCGCCCTGCTGCCGTTGAGCGCCTGCGCGCAACCCAAGTCCGCCACCGCGGTGGAAGGGGAGGACTACACGCTGATCGCCAATCCCAAGCCGTTCGCGCCGCTGGCCGGCAAGATCGAGGTGGTGGAAGTGTTCGGCTATACCTGCCCGCATTGCGCGCACTTCGAGCCGCTGCTGGAAGAATGGGCCGGCAAGCAGGCCAAGGACGTGCGCCTGACCCTGGTGCCGGCGGCATTCGGCGGCTACTGGGACAACTTCGCCAGCGCCTTCTATGCCGCGCAGCAGTTGGGCGTGCAGAGCCGCAGCCACCGCGCCATGTTCGAGGCCATCCACGACAAGCGCAGCGTGCCGGTGCAGAACGTGGCGCCGGAGGAACTGGCCACGTTCTACGCCGGCTTCGGGGTCAAGCCGCAGGCCTTCATCGCCGCCTACCAGAGCCCGCAGGTCGCCGCGCAGGTGAAGGCCGCGCGCGATTTCGCCGTGCGCGCCGACATCTCCGGCACCCCGGCGCTGATCGTCAACGGCAAGTACCTGGTCAAGGGCAAGAACTTCGAGGACATGCTGCGCATCGCCGACGCGTTGATCGCCCGCGAGCGCGCGGGCAAGTAATCGGCGTACGGCGCTTCATCCGCGCCATGGCATCATGACGGGGTGGCCGGACCGCGCTTGCGGTGCGTCCGGCATTTGTCCCCCATCCTGCTGGAGATGTCGCCGATGAAGACCCGCTTCGCCCTGACCCTGATGGCCCTGCTGCCGATCCTGGTGGCATGCAAGGCCCAGGACGGCACTGCCGACGCCGTCGCCCCTGCCTCCGGCACCGCTGCCGCCCCGGCTGCCGCGCCCGCCGCCGGCAACGATGCCGCCGCTGCGCCTGCCGAGACGCCGGCCGCGCCCGCGGCCACCACCGCCGATGCCGCTGCACAGCCTGCCGCCACGGAAGCCGACAACGCCGCCGCCAAGCCGGTCGCCGCCAAGACCCCGAACGGCCCCGAGCCGGTCGCCGGCACCGACTACGTCGACATCGCGGGCGGCCAGCCGTTCCAGCCGACCAACGGCAAGATCGAGGTGGCCGAGATTTTCGGCTACGTCTGCCCGGCCTGCGCGCGCTTCCAGCCGCTGATCGGCCCGTGGAAGGCCGGCCTGCCGTCGGACGTGCGCTTCGTCTATGTGCCGGCGATGTTCGGCGGTACCTGGGACGACTACGCCCGCGCGTTCTACGCCGCCGAGGCGCTGGGCGTGCAGGAGAAGACCCACGAGGCGCTGTACAAGGCGATCCATGTCGACGAGACCCTGAAGGGCGAGCGCGGCCGCGACTCGGTGCAGGACATCGCCAACTTCTATGCCAAGTACGGCGTGGACCCGAAGCAGTTCGCCGACACCATGGGCAGCTTCGCGGTGGCCACCAAGACCAACCGCGCCAAGCAGTTCGCCACCCGCAGCGGCATCACCGGCACGCCGTCGCTGATCATCAACGGCAAGTACCTGGTCAAGGGCAAGAGCTACGACGACATGCTGCGCGTGGCCGATCACCTGATCGCGCGCGAACGCGCGGCGATGGCCAAGTAAGCGCCGACCGCCGGGCCGCACCGCCGTGACCGCTCCCGCCACCCGCACCCTGCGCGTGCTGACCGCCAACATCCAGGCCGGTTCCAGCACGCGCCGCTACAGCGACTACGTGACCCGCAGCTGGTCGCACGCGCTGCCGGCCGGGCGCAAGCGCAGCAGCCTGGACGCGATCGCGCAGTTGGCCAGCGACCACGACATCGTCGGCCTGCAGGAAGCAGACCCCGGCAGCCTGCGCTCGGGCTTCACCAACCAGACCCACTACCTGGCCGAGCGCGCCGGCTTCAACTACTGGAGCCACCAGCCGAACCGCCGCGTGGGCGGCGTGGCCTCCAGCGCCAACGGCCTGCTCAGCCGGCTGGAGCCGGTGGAAGTGCAGGACCACGCCCTGCCCGGCCGGCTCGGCGGGCGCGGCGTGTTGCTGGCCAAGTTCGGCAACGGCGCCGAAGGCCTGGCGGTGGCGGTGGCGCATCTGTCGCTGGGCGCCAATTCGCGCGCGGCGCAGCTGGCCTTCATCGCCGAGTTGCTGTCCGATCATCCCAACGTGGTGTTGATGGGCGACTTCAACTGCGTCGCCGACCGCCCGGAAATGCAGTTCCTGTACCAGCGCACCCGGCTGCAACCGCCGGGCTGCGTGGTGCCGACCTTCCCGAGCTGGCGCCCGCAGCGCGCCATCGACCACATCCTGGTCAGCGACGGCCTGCGCTGCAACGAACAGCGTGCGGTGCCCGCCGCCTTCTCCGACCACCTCGCCGTGGCCACCGAGATCGAAGTGCCGCAGCACTTGTTGCGCTGAGGCACAGCGCCACACCAGCATCTCATGTGGGAGGGGCTTCAGCCCCGACGCGACGCGCCCGACGTGCTCGGCAGACCTGCGCTTCGCGACTTCACGAGCGAGACGCAAACGGCTTCAGCCGCGACGCATTTGCGAAAGCGCATCGCGAGAATGGCGCCTCCAACATGCTGCCACCACAGTCAAACCGCATCAAGGCTTGGCCTATCGCATCGGCAACACCCTGCGAGAGCGCACACGCGCTCCCGCAAGGTGCCATCGCGCAGGCCGGGACTAGAACTTCAGATCCGCCCGCACATACAGGTAGCGCCCACCGGGGATGCCATAGGTGGAGGCGTCGTAGCCGTTGAGCGAGCACGACAGGCAGATCGGCGGATCCTTGTCGAAGACGTTGTTGACGCCGCCGCTGAGGGTCAGGCCCTTGAGCCAGTCGAAGCGGTAGCCGACCTGCAGGTCGTGGTAGGTGATCGCGTCCAGCGTGTTGGTGCCGGCCACCGGGTTGCTGCACACCGGGAACGCGACCGCGTCGCCGCACTGTTCGGTCAGCTCGGAGATGTGCCGCAGCGTCCACGACGCATTCCAGCGGCCGCGCGACCAGTCCAGGCTCAGGTTGCTGGTCCACTCGGGGATCGAGCTGTCCACCACTTCCACGCCCGGGCGCTGCGGCTGCACCTGGCCGGCGGCGCCGGTGGCGACGTAACGGGTGACGAAGGTGTTCTGCCAGCCGATCTTGAAGCGGCCCGCCGCGGTCTCCGGCGAGTTCCAGAACAGGTCCACGTCCCAGCCGTCGGTCTTGATCGAGCCGAGGTTGGTCAGGCGGTTGTTGAAGCCGTTGATGCCGCCGGTGGAGGCGCGGGTGATGCCGTCGCAGTAGGTCGGCGACAGCGTGTCCACGCACAGGTCGAGCTGGGTCTGCGCGTTGATCGCCTGGATCGCGCCGTCGATGTCGTGGCGGTAGAAGGTCACCTCCACGTCGAAGCGGTCCGACCACGGCACGTTGCTGGCGAACCACGGGCTCCAGACGAAGCCCGCGCTGAAGCTGCGCGCCTTCTCCGGCTCCAGCGCGCGGTTGCCGCCGGTGGTCACCGAGATCTGCGAGTTGGCCTGCTGGTAGCCGGCCGGCACGCCGAGCGTGGCGCAGTTGCTGGCGCTGCCGCGCGGCGCGGTGCCGCCCAGGCCGATCGAGCACGGGTCGGACAGGGTCAGGTCGGCGCGCGCGGCCGAGCCGTACAGTTCGCCGATGCTGGGCGCACGGAAGCCTTCGGCATAGCTGGCGCGCAGCACGAAGTCCGGCGCCACCTGCCAGCGCAGGCCGTACTTCGGGGTGAACTTGCCGCCGAAGGTGGAGTAGTCGGAGTAGCGCCCGGCCAGGCTCAGGTCCAGTTTGTCGCCCAGCGGCGAGTCGGCGAAGATCGGCACGCTCAGTTCGAGGTAGGCCTCCTTGACGTCGTAGCTGCCCTGCGTCGGCAACGACGGCACGCCGTTGTAGTGGCCGATCACGGTCAGCGGATCCGGGCGGTAGAAGCCCTCGTACTTGCGGTACTCCACGCCGGTGGCGAAGGACACCGCGCCGGCCGGCAGCCGGAACAGGTCGCTGCTGAGGTTGGCGGTGAACTGGGTCAGCTCGTTCTGGCTGCGGTCGTGCACCACCGGCTGGATCCAGCGCAGCATGTCCGGGGTGATGCTGCCGGCGCCGCCGAAGATGTTCAGCGGCACGCAGCCGGCCACCGCCGCACACGCCGCCGGATCGCCCAGCGCCAGGTTGATGTTGTAGATGTTGTAGCTGCCGTAGTTGGTCTGCTCGGCCTTGTTCTTGCTGTAGGCGCCGTTGACGTCCCAGAACCAGGTGCGGTCGGCGCCCTCGAAACTGCCGATGAAGCCGGTGCCGACGTACTGGGTGTCCACGCGCTGCTCGAACACGCGCGCACCGCCTTCCACCGGGCGGCGCCCGATCATGATCAGGTTGCTGCCCGAATCCAGCGCGAAGCCGAACGGGTTGTACGGGTTGGCGGCGGAAATGACGATGTTGTCGGCCAGCGGATTGCCGGTGCCGGCATCGGGGCCGAGGAAGATCGGTTCCGGCGCGGCCTGGTTGGTCGATTCGCGGCGATTGCCGAGCAGCTTCAGGTACCACTGCACGTCGTCGTTGAAGAAGAAGCGGAACTGGCCGAACACGCCCTTGCGCTCGGACGGGGTCAGCAGCAGGTTGGACGCGGCGAAGTTGTAGCGGTCGGCGGTGGTGAAGCAGTGGTAGTCGTCGCTGCGGGTGCAGCCGCCGGTGCCGTCGTAACGCGGCGCGCGCGCGCCGCTGTTCGGAGTGAGGTTCTGCTCGGCACCGGTGTTGGGATCGACGAAGATGAAACGCCCGTCCGGGGTGGCCGAGCTGCCGAAGCTCAGACCGGTGCCGGGAATCGGATACAGCGACTGTGCGCGGTCGCGCGCGTAGATCGGATCCTGCTTGGTGTAGCTGGCGCCGAGGAACAGGCTGGTGCGTTCGGTGCTGTGGCCCCAGGCCAGGTCCACGCCCTTGCTGGCGCCATCGCCCTTGTCGTACTCGCCGTAGTTCAGGGTGACCTGGCCGCCCTCGAAGTTGCGCCGGGTGATGATGTTGACCACGCCGGCGATGGCATCGGAGCCGTACAGCGAGGACGCGCCGTCTTCCAGCACCTCGACGCGCTCGACGATGGCCAGCGGAATGGTGTTGAGGTCGGTGGCCGCGCCCACGCCCGAGGCGGAGGACTCGTTGACCCAGCGCATGCCGTCGACCAGCACCAGCACGCGCTTGGCGCCCAGATGGCGCAGATCCACCTGCGCCGAACCGGCACCGACGCCGCTGCCGTCCGGCGGGAAGCCGAAATTGCCGGAGGAATTGAACTTCGCATTCAAGGCCGAGCCGGAGGCGGTGAGTTCCTGCAGCACATCCCCGATGGAGGTCAGGCCGGTGCGTTCGATGTCGGCGCGGCTCAGGGTCTGCACCGGCACCTGACCCTCGACTTCGGCACGGCGGATGCGGGTGCCGGTGACCTGCACGCTGTCCAGGGTGGTGGCCGTACCGGGCGCGGCCGGAGGCGTCTGTTGCTGGGCACCGGCGATGGCGGGGACGCCGCCGAGCAGGGCCAGGGATACCGCGAAGACCAAAGGATGGCGGTGCAGGAAATTCATCCGTCTCTCTCTCCAGAAAGGATGTGGGTCGGCCGCTGCGACCCCCTGCACCGCGACGGCGTGGAATTCTTTGTAAACAAATCGTAAACGCCGTGCAAGCGTCCGGCAGGCAAAGCGCGGGCCATCGCGATGACTGGTCGATCTGGTAGACATGGGATGCGCAAGACATCGTCAAGCCGCGCAATGCTCAAGCCCCTCTCCCCTCGGGAGAGGGGTTGGGGTGAGGGTGCGGCGCGCGAAGCGCCCGCGCGATCTGGCGATCAGAGGCTTCGCCCGTACCCTCATCCGCCCCTGCGGGGCACCTTCCCCCGAAAAGGGGGCCCTGGTCCCGATGGGAGAAGGGAGAAGCCGAGCCCCTCTCCCACCGGGAGAGGGGTTGGGGTGAGGGTACGGCGCGAAGCGTCCCGCAGGGTTCGAGCGCACGAAGCTGCACCGCGCTCACCCGTCCGTGCCGGGGCACCGAACGGCCCGGCGCGCGATGCCGATCTGCAAACGCTGCAGGGCACGGCACCGACACGACGTGCCATGGCTCCGCCTGTCGCCACGATGACCTCGATACACCCAGCGCACTCGCCGGCCCACCTGGCCGACGCGGCTCCCCATCGCCGCAGCCACGCCGGCCAAAGCGACGACAGCGTCCACCATCGCCAGTTGAAACGGCGATTCATCCGCGTTCGGTATAGTCCCGCGCATGATCCTGCGCACGTCTCTCCTGCTGTTCGCCGCCGCGTTGTGCGGCCCTGTTTCCGCCCTCGCCCAGTCCCTGGATGCCCAGCGCCCGGCGATCCGCTCGGCGATCGACGATGCCGAGCAGGGCCGGTTCGATCCGGTCCGCGCGGCCGCGTTCAAGCAGCATCCGCTGTACGGCTGGCTGGAGTACGCCAACCTGCGCCGCAACATCGACAAGGTGTCCGATGCGCAGGCGCAGGACTTCCTCAAGCGCTACGCCGGGCAGCCGGTGGCCGAGAGCTTCCGTGCGCTGTGGCTGCCGGCGCTGGCGCGGCGCGAGGACTGGCCGGCGCTGCTGGCGAACTGGAAACCTACCGAGAATCTCGGCCTGCGCTGCGCCCAGCTCAACGCGCGCCAGGCCACCGGCCGCGCCGACGCGCAGTGGGTGGACGAAGCGCAGGCGCTGTGGCGCAACGCTGGCAAGTCGCTGCCCGACGCCTGCGATCCGGTGTTCGCGGTGCTGCAGGCGCGCGGCGGCATGACCGATGCGCTGCGCTGGGCACGCGTGGAAGCGGCCGCGGACGCACAGCAGCCGGCGGTGATGCGCGCCGCCGCACGCGGCCTGCCCGCCGCCGACCTGGCGTTGGCCAACGACTACGCCGCGTTCCTGGACGCGGTGCATATGCGCGCACTGACCTGGCCCAAGACCGAGCGCAGCCGCAAGGTGGCGGTGGATGGGCTGGCGAAGCTGGCCAAGACCGATCCGGATGCCGCCGAACGGCAACTGCCGCAGTTCGCCCAGGCACTGCAGTTCAGCGAGGCGCAGCGCGGCACGGTGCTGTACCAGATCGCGCTGTGGACGGTGGCCTCGTACGGCCCCGATTCGGCGCGCCGGCTCAACGCGGTGCCCGAGTCCGCGTACGACGAACGCCTGCACGAGTGGCGCGCGCGCGAGGCGATGGCGCGCGGCGACTGGCCGGCGGCACTGGCCGCGATCCGCAAGATGCCGCCGGCGCAGCGCAGCGATTCGCGCTGGCAGTACTTCGAGGCGCGGCTGGCGGAGAAGACCGGCAACGCCAGCGAGGCGCAGCGGCTGTACCGTGCGGCCGCCAACTCCGCCACCTTCCACGGCTTCCTCGCCGCCGACCGGCTCAAGCAGCCGTACGCGCTGTGCCCGTGGGAACCGAACGACAGCGCGCAGGCGCAAGCGGCGGTGGCGCGCGATCCGGCGCTGGTGCGCGCGCTGGAGCTGTTCAAGATCGACCGCGCCGGCTGGGCCGTGGCCGAGTGGAACGATGCGCTGAGCCGTTTCGACGACACCCAGCGGCGCCTGGCGGTGGAAGTGGCCAGCAACAACGGCTGGTTCGACCGCGCGGTGTTCGGGCTCGGCAAGCGCCCGGAGGAGCAGCGGCTGTACACGCTGCGCTTCCCGCTGCATCACGCCGAGACCATCCGCCGCGAAGCCGGCAGGAACGCGATCGACCCGGCCTGGGTCGCCGCCGAGATCCGCGCCGAGAGCGTGTTCAACCCCAACGCGCGCTCGCCGGCCAATGCGATGGGCCTGATGCAGGTGGTGCCGGCCACCGGCGCCAGCGTCGCCCGCACGCTCGGCCTGGCCGGCTACGGCGGCGCCGCCAGCCTGTACGACCCGGACACCAACATCGCCATCGGCACCGCCTACCTGCGCCAGTTGCTCAACACCTACGGCCTGCCCTACCTGACCATTGCCGCCTACAACGCCGGCCCCGGCCCGGCCGCGCGCTGGCAGAGCCAGCGTCCGGGCCACGATGCCGATTTCTGGATCGAGACCGTCAGCTACAAGGAAACCCGCGAGTACGTGGCGCGCATCCTGGCGTTCAGCGTGATCTACGACTGGCGCCTCAACGGCGACGCCCTGCCGGTCACCGAGCGCATGCTCGGCAAGCTGGATGCGCCGCGGAAGAAGTTTGTGTGTGAGGCGGGGAGTCGGGATTAGGGAGTCGGGATTGGTAAAAGCGCACGCATCCGTATGCGGTTAGCATTCCTGGAACAGGCCACAGCGGCATCCGCTCGCGCGATGTCGCTCTGACCAATCCCGAATCCCCACTCCCGAATCCCAGCCCCATGCACATCTACCTAGTCGGCGGCGCCGTCCGCGACGCCCTGCTCGGGCAGCCGCCCGGCGATCGCGACTGGGTCGTGGTCGGCGCCACCGCGCAGCAGATGCTGGAGTTGGGCTACAAGCAGGTCGGCCGCGATTTCCCGGTGTTCCTGCATCCGCGCAGCGGCGAGGAATACGCGCTGGCGCGCACCGAGCGCAAGGCCGGGCGCGGCTACCACGGCTTCGTGGTGCAGGCCGATCCCTCGGTGACGCTGGAAGAGGACCTGCAGCGGCGCGACTTCACCATCAACGCGATCGCCCGCGACGAGGCCGACGGACGCCTGGTCGATCCCTATGGCGGCGCGCGCGATCTCGAACAGCGGGTGCTGCGCCATGTCGGCCCGGCCTTCGCCGAAGATCCGCTGCGCGTGCTGCGCGCGGCGCGGTTCATGGCGCGGCTGGCGCCGCTGGGATTCGTCGTCGCGCCCGAGACCATGGACCTGATGCGTGCGATGGCCGCCGGCGGCGAACTGGAAACGCTGGTGCCCGAACGTGTCTGGCAGGAACTGCGGCGCAGCCTGGCCTCGGCGCAGCCGTCGGCGTTCCTGCGCACGCTGCGCGAGGCCGAGGCGCTGCGCTGGGTCCTGCCCGAGCTGGACGCGCTGTACGGCGTGCCGCAGCGTGCCGAGTACCACCCCGAAATCGACACCGGCCGCCATCAGGAACTGGTCAGCGACATGGCCGCGCGGCTGGCGCCGGGCGACGCACTGATCGGCTTCGCCGCGCTGACCCACGACCTGGGCAAGGCGCTGACACCGCCGGAGGAGTGGCCGCGCCACCTGATGCACGAACAACGCGGCCTGGCACCGCTGCGCGCGCTGTGCGAACGGCTGAAGGTGCCGCAGGAGCACCGGCAACTGGCCGAGATCGCCTGCCGCGAGCATCTGAACGTGCATCGCCTGGCCGAACTGCGCGACCGCACCGTGCACGAACTGCTGCAGCGCTGCGATGGCTTCCGCAAGCCCGAGCGCATCGCGCAGCTGGCCACGGTGTGCGAGGCCGACAAGCGCGGCCGCCTCGGCAGCGAGGACGCCGATTACCCGCAGGGCCGCACGCTGCAGCGCCTGCATGCGGCGGCGTTGGCGGTGAACGCGCGCGACCTGGCGGCGCAGGGCCTGAGCGGCCCGCAGATCGGCGAGGCACTGGCCAAGGCACGGATCGCGGCGATCGCCGCGGCGCGGCGGGAGTCGCAGGCCGACGCGTCCTGAGCGCGGCCACGTCGCGCTTGCATGGATGCGCGGTGGAAGCGGCACTCGTCCGCTGCTTGTGTATCAGCCACGACCGGCTCTCCTGGGATGGTCCATCGCAGCTGAAGCGAACATCCAGCAGCGATTAAAGGGCACCTCTAAAAACCTGGAACCCATCCACTGCGATCTGTTCGTCTCGATGTTTTCAGGCGCTTTGGTCACGGTCTCTGCAGTTAGTGCCCCAAGGCCCACGTGTAGGAGCGGCTTCAGCCGCGAACGCGTTACCGGGAACGCCCGTCGCGGCTGAAGCCGCTCCTACGGTGCAACAACGTTCCCGCTTGATGCGTGGCGAGAACGCCGTCGCACCTAACCCCGCGCCCCGAACGAGCGGCAAGTTGCCCGAATTGCCTGGCGGCGATTGCGGCGATGCCGCCACCCGCCACACCGCTCGCCGGACAACCGCTATGGCACCTGGATCGCCTCCCCGCTGCCGACCACCACCGTGGCGATCTGCGAGGCGGCATCGCGGCTGTCCACGTCGGCCAGTGTCCCCAGCAGGGTGCTGTTGTCCTGCATCTGCAGGGCGTCCCGGTAACGCGCGTTGGCCACGTCGGCCAGTTGCACGCCGAGCTCGCTGATGCGCAGCACTGACGCATCCAGGACGCCATCGAGCAACTGCGCGCCCTGCAATGTGATCTGCGCCGCGCGCGCATTAGCGGTGTCGCCAAGCTCGACGACGCCGGCGAATCCGTCCAGCGTGCCTGCCGCGTCGATCACCTCATCCATCAACTCGCCATACACGATCGACACGCGCTGGGCGGACGCCGACAGCGCGCCACCGGCGTTCGCGCTGCGCCGCACGCGCAGTTCCGCGCTGGCAGCGTGCGCATCGCCCAGGTCCAGCAGCTCATCGACGAGTTCGCCCTCGACGATGTCCAGCGCCTCGACCCGGGCATTGCCGGCATCGGCCATGTCCAGGCGCAGTTGCGCACGCGCGAGCGTGCCCTGCAGGTCGACCGCTTCGTCGATCAGTTCGCCATGGGCAATGGTCAGGGCATCGCCGGTGACGTTGCCGCTGTCCGCGAACGCGACGTCGAGCGTGCCGCCGTCGAAGGACGCGACATCGACCGCCTCGTCGATCAGTTCGCCCTCCTCGATCCGCGCCGCCAGCGCATGCAGATCGCCGGCGTCCTCGAAGCGCACCGCCAAGGTCGCGTCCTGCACCGCACCGGCATCGATCGCTTCGTCGATCAATTCCCCGTCCGCGATCCGCGCATCGGCCGCCGCGGCGTTGCCGCTGCGCAGCAGCGTCACAGTCACGTCGGAGGCGCGCAACTCGGCGGCGTCCAGCGGCTCGTCGATCAACCCGCCATCGCGGATGCGCAGTGCGCCCTCGACACTGGCGTTGCCGGTATCGGCCAGGCGCAGGTCGACCGCCGCGTCCTGCACGTGCCCGGCGTCGACCAGTTCGTCGACCAGCACCGCATCCTGGATGTCCAGCGCGTGCGCATCGACATTGCCGGCATTGGCCAGCGCGATTGCGATCTGGCCGCCCAGCCACGGCCCGGCTTGCAGCGCTTCGTCCAGCAACTGGCCGGCGAACAGGCGGACCTCGTCCGCCGCCACATTGGCCGCGTCGTCCGCCTGCACGGCGACGCGGCTGCCACGCAGCGGGTGCGCGATCAACACGCCCTGCAGGCGGCCGCCGCCGACCGTCAGCGTGCCGTGGCCACCAAGGACCCGATCGCTGCGCTCCACGGCGACCTCGACACAGGCGCCATCGGCGGCCGCGACCGCTGCATCGCGTGGCGCGATCAGCCGCTCGCTGAGACTGCCGCCGCCCAGGTGCAGATGGCTCTGCGCGGTCTGCAGGCTGACGTTCGCAGAATCGCGCAGGCGCAGATCGATGCGAGCGCCGTCGGCGATGGGACCGTCGACCAGCGTGCCGATCAAGGCCGCCTGCACCGGCCCCACTGGCGTACTCAAGGTGCCGTCGGCGGCGAGCGTGTCCTCGCCCAGGGTCAGCCGCCCGGCCAGGGCGACGTTGGCGCTGTCCTGCACCAGGATCGACAGCGTAGCGTTTGCCCCGACGCGGTGCACCAGTGTCGGCAGCAACGATGGCTGCGCTTGCCACTGCGCATCCTGTACGGCCTGGTTGGCCTGTCCGCAAATCGCGATGGCCAGGGTCTCCCCGGCGGGCACATCGAGCGGCGTGGCGAACGCATAGGGCTGCCAGTGGCCGGCATTGCGGGCGATGAAGCGCCCGACCGCAGTGGGGCCGGCGCAGGCCACCGGCAACGCCGGCCGCCGGCACGCCGCCGGTAATGTCGCCGCCCAGCCCGGCCAGGCCGTGGCCCACAACAACAAGACGGCCCCGGCACGCATGCTGCCAGCGCCGAGCAGCGTCGACATGGGCACCTGCGGCCGCGCAGTCGCACGACGCGGCGCATCGTCGCCGCCATTCCGCTGCATGCGCCAAGCCACGACGCCACGCGACATTCCCTCGAACCAGCCTTCACCGCTGCCGCAAGAACGCGGCACCGTCCGTACGATGCGCATGACGATCCCCCCCTGTGGCGATCGCCCGCGATCCTAATGCATGCGGGTGACAACACCGCGTGTGGGGAGAGAGACGGAAGACTTTTCATCTTTTGCTCAACAGGCATGCCCAGCAAAAATGGCGCAGCGGCGCGCCACGGCGCTGCCGCCATTGCTTCTCAGACCAACCGCGCTGGCAAATGACCGGCGTGGAGACGCAGACCCACCCACTGTCCAAGCGTCGCGCGAGCGAGACTCAGTCCTCGGCGACGAAGAATTCGAAGAAGTCGCGCTTGTCCTCGGCAAAGGCGCTGACCAGCCGGCCCTCGGGGATGCGCTTGGCGCCGAGGCCGCCGACGCAGATACCGAGGCGGCGAAACAGCGCATAGCGCGGCCCGATCGCATGATCCGGATCGTGCGCCATCAGCCGCGCCAGTGCGTCCGGGGCGTAGATGTCGATCCCCTCGACCATCGGCGTCACATGCCGATTGAGGGTCACGTAGCGCAGCGCCTTGCGCTCGTAGACCAGTTCGCAGCCTTCGCGCGTCTCGGTCACGATCTTCTGGATGTTGTCGATCACCGTGGTGAACGGCGCGCCGTGCGCCTTGGCGATATGCGCCTGGCTGCAACCGAAGCGGAATCCGCTCACGGCGGCATAGGGTTGAATCTCGTAGATCACCGGACGTTCCTTGTGAGGCGGGACGGATCTGGCACCTGCCTGTGCCCGCGCATAGGCTCGGCGCACGCCAGGCCACAGCAAACCAGACCACGGCCGGCGGCACAACGCCCTCGGCGAGCACCGCCAGGCGGTGCCCGCGGCCGCTTACTCCATCGCGCCGGCGATCCAGGTATGACGGACCTGCAACGCGTCGTCCAGCAGTACCAGGTCGGCCTGGTAGCCCGGCGCGATGTGGCCGTAGCGGTGATCCAGGCCCACGCATTGCGCCGGGTACAGCGAGGCCATGCGCGCGGCCTCTTCCAGCGGCACGCCCAGCCACTGCACGCTGTTGCGCACCGCGCTGGCCATGTCCAGCGCCGAACCCGCCAGGGCGCCGGCGGCATTGCGCACCACGCCGTCGATGGCGGTGATGGTTTCGCCGTACAGGTCGAACGCGGGGCTGTCGGCGCCGACCATCGGCATCGCATCGGTGACCAGGAACACGGTGCCGCGCGGCTTGGCCGCCAGCGCCACGCGCAGGCTGGCCGGATGCACGTGCACGCCGTCGACGATCACCCCGCACCAGGCGTTGCGGTCTTCGAGCGCCGCGCCGACCACGCCGGGATCGCGGCCCTGCAGCGGGGTCATGGCGTTGTACAGATGGGTGAAGCCGCAGATGCCGGCGTCCAGCCCGGCACGGGTCTCTTCGTAGCTGGCGGCGGTGTGGCCGGCGAACACGCGCGCACCGGCCGCGGCCAAGGTGCGGATGCTGGCCGCCGGCACGCGTTCCGGTGCCAGGGTGATCAGGGTGACGCCGTTGTCCAGCGAGGTGACCATGGCCAGTTCGTCGGCGTCGGGCACGCGGAACTTGTCGGCGTTGTGGGTACCCTTGCGCGCCGGCGCCAGGTACGGCCCTTCCAGGTGGATGCCGAGCACGCCCGGCACCCCCTCGGCGATGGCCTGGCGGGTGGCGGCGATCGCCGCGCGCATCACCTCCACGTCGTCGCTGATCAGCGTCGGCAGGTAGCCGGTGGTGCCGTAGCGGCGATGGCCCTGGCCGATGCGGCGCAGCGCCTCGACATCGGTGCGGTTGTTGAACAGCACGCCGCCGCCGCCGTTGACCTGCAGGTCGATGAAGCCCGGCAGCAGGCTGCCGCCGCCCAGGTCGTGCTGCACCGGCGCTGCCGCCACGCGCGGGTCGGCGTCGTCGAGCAGGGCGAGGATGCGCCCGCCCTTCAGCAGCACGCTGACACCGTCGAGGAATCCATCCTCGCCGAGCACGCGCGCGTTGCGCAGCGCCACCGTGGTCATCAGACGGTCTCCGTCACTTTGTTCAGATGCGGCGGCAGGTCCGGGTTGTAGCCGCGGCGCAGGGCCAGGGCGTTGATCGCGCGGTAGAAGCTCTGGATCGCCAGCAGCGGCGCGCACGCCGGGTGCGGCGCGGCGACCAGCGGCAGGTCGCCGCCGGCGCTGGCCAGCCACACCTGCGCGCCACGGCCGCGGAACTCCTCGGCCAGGCGCCGGGTGCCCTCGCCGGCTTCGTCCGGCTGATCGAACGCCAGCACCGGGAAACCCGGGCCGACCAGGGCCATCGGCCCGTGCTTCACTTCGGCCGAGCTGTAGGCCTCGGCGTGCAGGCCGCAGGTCTCCTTGAACTTCAGCGCCGCTTCCTGCGCCGCCGCCAGGCCCAGACCGCGGTCGAGCACGAACAGGTTGTGGGCCTCGACCAGGCCGTCGGTGAGCGAGCGCCAGTCGGCCTGCCAGGCCGCGTGCAGCGCCTGCGGCAGGGCCTGCAGCGCGCCCAGCAGCGCCGGGTCGTTCTTCCAGTGCGCGCCAAGCTGCAGGATCGCCGCCAGCGAGGCCAGGTAGCTCTTGGTCGCAGCCACGCTCTTCTCCGGGCCCGCACCGAGCGGGATCACCGTGTCGGCCAGCTGCGCCAGCGGCGAATCCTCGACATTGACCAGGGCCACCACGCGCGCACCGGCGTCCTTGGCGGCCTGCGCATTGCGCAGCAGGTCGGGGCTCTTGCCCGATTGCGAGATCACCAGGTACAGCGCCCCGCGCAACTGCAGCGGCGCCTCGTACACCGACCCCACCGACGGCGAGGCCGAGGCGGTGACCACGCCGAGCTGGGTCTCGAACAGATACTTGGCGTAGGTGGCGGCGTGGTCGGAGCTGCCGCGCGCGCAGGTCACCACGAACGGCGGCGGGTCGGCGCGCAGCGACGCGGCCAGTGCGGCCACCGTGGCGTGGTTGCGTTCGAACTGCGCGGCGACGACCGCGGCGGCTTCCGCGGCTTCGCGGAACATCAGGGTTTCGGTTTCGGAGGGCAGCGCCATGGGCAGGATCACGTGGGGTCTGGGGAGGAGGAACGGCGGGAATGCGGCTGCATGGGCGCGGTCGAGCCGCGCACCACCAGTTGCGGCACGAAGCCCTGGTTGTGCACCGGCGCCGGATGATCTTCGTAGGCATCGCTGCGCAGCTGACTGATCAGCAGCCGCGCGGCGTGGCGGGCGATATCTTCGGTGGCCTGCTTGGCGGTGGTCAGCGGCGGCCACGACTGGCGCGAGAACGGGCTGTCCTCGAAGCCGGCGATGGACAGGTCGTAGGGCACGTTCATGCCCGCCGACTTGGCTGCGGCCAGCACGCCGGCGGCGATCTCGTCGTTGGAGCCGAAGATCGCGGTCGGTGGTTCGCGCAGGGCCAGCAGCCGGCGGGCGCCGCGGAAGCCGTCGTCGAAGGTGTAGTCGCCAGGGATCACCAGGTGCTTGTCCAGGGTGATGCCGTAGTCCTTCAGCGCCGCCTCGTAGCCGGCATAACGCTCGCCGCTGGAGCGGTGCGAGGTGCCGCCCCACAGGAAGCCGATGCGCTGGTGGCCGAGCTGGATCAGGTGTTCGGTGATCTCGTAGGCGGCGTCACGGTCGTCGACGTAGACGCACGGGCCGTCCTGCGGATCCTCGGTGGCGGCGATGATGCGCACGGTCTTGATCCCGCGCGCGGCCAGCGCCGCGACCAGGTCGGCGCGCTCGGACATCGGCGCGGTCAGCACCAGCCCGGCCAGGCGCGAGCGCTGGGTCCACTCGGCCAGTTCCTCTGCAAGCATCGGCGCGGTGGAGTCGCAGGGGTGGATCTGCAGACCGAAGCCGGTCTCGCGACAGGCGGCAAGCACGCCGTTCTGCACGCCGATGATGTGGTAAGGGTTGGGGTTGTCGTACACCAGCCCGATCACGAACGGGGTGCCGCTGCGCAGATTGCGCGCCGACGGATCCGGCTCGTAGTCGAGTTCGGCGATGGCGTGCAGCACGCGCGAGCGCGTGGCCTGCATCACCGAGGGTTCGTTGTTGATGACCCGCGAAACGGTCTTCAGCGACACCCGCGCCCGTTCGGCGACGTCTTTGATGGTGGGTCTGCGCATTGGAATGAGTTTGCCGAGTTGGAGAAAAGCGCGTCAGCTCACCGCGCGCCCTGGCCGACGCGGTGACCGCGCAGCGCGAAGAACAGGATGTACAGGTAGCAGGCGATCATCAGGCCGGCGAAGACCACCTGGAAATCGAAGGACTCCTTCAGATGGGCGAACAGCTGCGGCACCGCGGCGCCGCCGACGATGCCCATGATCAACAGCGCTGCGCCCTTTTCGGTGAACTTGCCCAGCCCCTTGATGGCCAGCGGGAAGATGGCCGGCCACATGATGGCGTTGGCGAATCCGAGCGCCGCCACGAACGCCACCGAGACATAGCCGCCGGTCACCATCGCGCACAGCGAAAACACGATGCCGAGGCAGGCCGAAATGGACAGGTACTTTTCCTGGGAGATGTACTTCGGGATCAGCACCAGGCCAAGCAGGTAGCCGGCCAACATGCAGGCCAGCGTGCCGATCGTGAAATATTTCGCGTAGTCGAGCGAGAGCCCGAGGCTGTTGCCGTAGATGCCGATCGCATCGCCCGCCATCACCTCGGCGCCGACGTACACGAAGATGCACAACGCACCCAGCCACACGTGCGGAAACGCGAAGATGCTGTCGCGGCTGCGCTCGTCGGAGGCCGACGCGTTCGCCGTCTCGGGGCTGATCTCGGGCAATGGCGAGAACAGGATGGCGACGGAAAGCACGGCCAGGATACCGGCGATCGCCATGTAAGGGCCGTGGATGCGGCCAGCGAACTCCTGCAACAGGAGTTCCTTCTGCGCAGGCAGCACCTGTTCGATCTGCGTCGAAAAATCCTCCATGCCGTGCAGGACCACTTTCGCCAGTCCATAGGTGGCCAGCGCGCCCGCCACCTTGTTGCAGATGCCCATCAGCGCGATGCGGCGCGCCGCGCCGTCGATCGGCCCGAGAATACTGATGTACGGATTGACCGCGGTCTGCAGCAAGGCCAGGCCGCCGCCGATGATGAAGATGCCGCTCACCGCGCCCACGTAGGAACGGGCATTGGTGAACTGGCCGAAGATCGCGGCGCCAATCGCCATGATCAGCAGGCTCAGCGCCAAGCCCTTCTTCATCCCGGTCAGCTTCAGGATGAACGAAGAAGGCAATGCCAGGCAGAAGTAGGAAATGTAGAACGCGCTCGGGATGAGGAACGCGAACGTGTCGCTGACATTGAAGGCGACCTTGGCGAACAGGATCAACGGCCCGTTGATCCAGGTAAAGAAGCCCATGATGAAGAACAACAGGCCGACGATGGCGATGGAGGCGTAGGGACTGGCGGGCCGTGCGGTGGTCATGGGCGGCGTGCTCCGGGAGGGCGCGGGGATCGGCGGTCAGCGTCGCAGTTCGGCGACGAAGTCGTAGTAGTCGTTGTGGCAATAGGTGTCGGTCAGTTCGATCGCGCTGCCGTCGCGGGTGTAGCCGACCCGCACCACGTGCAGGATCGCCTCGCCTTCCTTCATGCCGAGATGGCCGGCCAGCCGCGCCGGCAGGTTGATGGCGCGGAAGTACTGCAGCGCCCGCACCACCGGGGTGCCGCGCTCGTCCAGGTAGCTGTAGAGCGAATCGGCGATGGCGTGCGGATCGGGCACCACGTGCTGCGGCAGCACCGCCTTTTCGTAGGCCATCACCCGGCCGTCGGCGCTGCGCAGGCGGGTCAGCGCCGCGACCACCGTGTCCGGGGACAGGCCCAGGCGCAGGATCTCCTCGCCATGCGCCGGGCGCGTGCGCCGCTCCAGCCAGCGCGTGCCCGGCTCCAGGCCCTTCATGCGCAGGGTTTCGCTGAAGCTGGCCAGGCCGCTGAGCTGATGCTGGATGTGCGAGGTGACGAAGGTGCCGGCGCCCTGCCGGCGCGACACCAGACCTTGTTCGACCAGCGCATCCACGGCCTGACGCAGCGTCACCCGCGACACCTGCAGGTATTCGCACAGCTGCCGTTCGGCCGGCAGCGCCTCGCCCGGCTTCCACTGCCCGCCCTTGATCGCCTCCACCAGCTTGCTGGCCAGTTGCAGATACAGCGGCGTCGGCGCGTCCGGGTCCACGGCCAGCGCATGCAGGCGCGGATCGGCCTGCGGCTTGGGCTTGGTCATGGCGCGCTCTCCAGTCCGCATGGATTCGTTATGTCCAATATAGTACCAATTCGCGGTCCGTGCACGCCGGGTCACAGCCGCAGGTACAGCCTCCTCCGATCCATCCACCAACCCACCAGCCAGCACAGCAACGTATATGCCAACGCGCAGGCCAGGCTGCCCCAGGGGCCGAGCAGCAGCCGCTGGAACACCGCGATTCCCAGCCACTGGTACAGATCCATGCCGCTGGCGCCGGCCGGGACCAGCCGCAGGCAGACCACGAACAGTTCGGAGAACAGGTAGATCGCCAGCGGATTGCGCCCGAGCACGGTGAAGAAGCCGCTGCCGGCCTGAAAGCCACGCACCTCGATCGCCCACAGCAGCGCGCCCAGCAGCCACAGGTCCAGGCCCACGGTCAGCAGCACGAACGAGCCGGTCCACAGTTTCTTGGCCAGCGGGAACCACGGCTGCCAGGCCAATGCCAGCAGGACCAGGGCGACACCGGCCAGCCACAACCAGCGCACCGTGCGCGCCTGCTTGCCGACCCGGCGCACGTACAGCCCGGTCAGGTAGCCGGCGATGACGTTGACCGTGGCCGGCAAGGTGCCGAGCAGGCCCTCCGGATCGAACCCGCCGTCCTTGCGGTATAACTGCGCCGGATCCAGCAGCCACAGGTCCAGGCGCGTGCCGGCATTGCCGAGCTTGCTCAGCTCCGCGCCCGGCTGGCCCCACAGGTACAGCGCGCCCCAGTAGCCGAGCAGCAGCGCGACGCACATGACCAGCAGGCCCCGCGGCGACAGCCAGCGGCACAGCAGCGCCGCCAGCGCGTAGCACAAGGCGATGCGCTGCAGCACGCCCGGCACCCGGGTCTGGTCGATCGCGGTGAGGCTCCAGTGGCCGTCGGCGCCCTGGTGCACGAACGGGAACCAGTACATCAAAAAGCCGAGCAGGAAGATCAGCGCGCTGCGCTTGCCGACCCGGCGCAGGAACGCGCCGAGCGGCTGGCCGCGGTCCAGCGCGAAGCTCATTGCGTTGCCGACAGCGAACAGGAACGACGGGAACACCAGGTCGGCGGCGGTGAAGCCGAACCATGGCGTGTGCCGCAACTGCGCGAATGCATCGGCGCCGGCACCCGGCGTGTTGACCAGGATCATCAGGAAGATGGTCAGGCCGCGGAACACGTCGAGCGACAGGAAGCGTTCGCGCGATGGCGCCACGGGATGACTGGCGGGCACCGTGCTCATGGCGCATCCACCTGTTGCAGCAGCGTGCGCACCGCGGCGACCGGATCGGCCGGCGCCTGCCGCGCGTAGTCCGTGTCGCGCGCTACCCAGTCGCGTTCCCAGACGCGCAGCCGCTGCTGCAGTTGCGCCTCGTCCACGCTGCCGCCGGCGACCGCCGCCTCGCGCAGCATCTGCAGCGCCAGGGTCCAGCGCGGCAGGTAATAGTCGGCGTACATGCCTTGCCAGGCCTTGGAGGCATAGTCGCCGAGGTTGCCCTCGCCGCCCCACACGCTGACCTGCGCCTTGGCGTCGCGCCGGTAGTAGGCCGCGTCCTGCGGGGTCTTGGCATAGCCGGCGGCGGCGTCGAGCCAGCTCGACAGGGTGTCCTGCTGGCCGCCGACCAGACTATCGAGTTGCGTCACTGCCTCGCGCACCCGTGCCGCCGCCGCGTCGCCCGCTGCGACATCGCCGCGTCGGTAGGCGGCCACCGCCTGCTGCAACTGCGCGTCCACGCGGCCGGTGGCGTAGTGGCGGGCGAAGTCGACCAGGTCGTAGCGGTACAACGACGCGTCGGCGTATTCCGGCGCCAGCGCCAGCAACTGCTGCAGGGCGCGGCGCAGCCGTGGCGGATCGCCGGGCGCCTCGTCGAACTCGCCGATATCCAGCGTCGGCCGCTTGAACAACAGGTAGGCGCCGGCCCGGCTGCGCCACCAGCGCGGCGTCCAGTAGCGGGTCGACAGCACCGAGGCCTGCAGGTCGTCCCAGGCCGCGCGCAGTGCCGGCGAGGTGTGTCCGTAACGGGCGCGGGTGTAGTCGTCGAGCCAGTCCTGCAACGGCCGTTGCTGCGCGCCCCAGGCCAGCGCGTACATGTATTCGTAGACCACCGAGGTGGTGTGCAGCCCTTCCGGGAACGCGCCGAAGCCGACCAGCTGCTGCGTGTCCTTGTCGGCGAGCAGCGCGCGCAGGTCCTCGCGGTAGAACGCCAGGTCGCCGTACACCGGATTGCTGCCGCCGTAGTTGTGCACGTAGCCGTAGATCCATTGCTTGCCGTCGAACGCGTCGGACAGCTTCCAAGTGCCGGGGTAGCGATCGTTGCCGATGTCCAGCACCAACAACTTGTCGTTGGGCACTTCGCGCAGGAACGCGGCGATGGCCTGCGGCGTCCAGAAGTGGCGGTCGGCGCCGAACAGCCAGCCCTGCATCACCCACACCGCGTCCGGGTTGGCGCGCTGGATCGAGGCGTACAGCGCGCGGCCGTACTCGGCCAGGCGCTTGTCGCGCTGCGCCGGCGGCACCTCCGGCGGCTTTGTCCTGGCGGTGTTGGCGGTGCTGTCGCCGTAGCTGGCCAGGCGCGCATCGCTGCCGTCGGCGGCGATCGGCGGCAGCATCTCGTTGAACGCATCGGCCAGGTAGTAGGTGCCCTTGCCGTAGGTACGGTCGTAGAGCTGGATGAAGCGTTGCGCGATGCGCGCGAACAGCGGATCGGCCGGATCCAGCCAATAGGTCTCGTGGAAGCCCTCCCAGGCGCGCATGCGGTAGATGCGCGCCTGCGGATGCGCCTGCGCGAACGCCTTCGGCACGTAGCCGGCGAAGGCCGGCAGCACCGGCTTCATGCCGAGTGCGCGCATGCGCTGCAGGATGCGCAGCTGCAGCGCGTGCTTGTCCTCGATCCACTGCTGCGGCAACGGCGCGTCGTAGCCCTCGATGTTGCCCATGCGCTGCCACGGTGCGAACGCCGGGCCGGAGAAATACTGCGCCAGCTCCGCATCGGCGACGCCGAACTCGCGCCACAGCGCCTGCCACACGTACTCCTGGCCTTCCATCGCCAGCGGCATGTCGATGCCGTGCAGGGCCATCCAGTCGATCTCGCGCTCCCAGCGCGCCCAGTCCCACCACGGCGTGGTGTAGCCGTAGGTGCAGACGTTGAGATAGGCGCGGTGCGCGAACGGGGTCGCGGTGCGCTGCCCACGGAAGTCCGCATAGGCCGCAGGCAACGCGACCCGGCTGCCTTCCCAGCTCACCGATGCCGCGCCGATCGACTGCAGGTAGCTGTACGCGCCATGCGCCAGCGCCACCTCGGAGGAACCGGACACGCGCAGCGTGCCGGCCTCGGCGGCGACCTGGTACCAGTCGTTGCCGCGGCCGCGCGGCTGCCGTTGCAGCTGCAGCTCGGCCGCGCGCGGGCCGAGCGTGCGCAGCAGCACGCCGCGCGCGGCCTCGTCCTGCGCATCCTGCGCCGCCGCGGCAGACGCGACTGGCGCCAGCAGCGCACTGGCCAGCAGCAACAGCACGGCATGCGCATGCACCGACAGCGCCTGGACGCGGCGCAGCCCGGCAAGGCCATGCGGGAAGATCTGGCGGAAAGCACGTTTCATTGGCTCAATACTCCACTGTCGCGACATCGTCGAAGCCGAAAGGCGTTCCGGCCCTCACCTGCATCACCACGGCCAGCACCCGTTCGCCGGACGCCGGCGGCAGCCGCAGCGACAGCGGCTGACCCGCGGCCACGCTGGCGACCCGCTGCCGGTCCAGATACACCTGTACCGCGCCGGTCGCGCGGCCCAGCCGCAGCCGGCCACCACGCTGCTGGATCCCGGCCCAGGGCGTGAACGCGGTCCGGTACAGCGCGTAGCCGTCGCGCTCGGCGCGCGTCTCCAGGTTGCCCGGCTGGCAGAAGCTCCAGCTGTTGTTGTCGTTGGGCGCGCGCGGCAGCGCCGGATCCGGCGGCGTGGCGAACGGCAGCGTGTGCCGCCAGCCGCCCACCACCATCGCCGCGGCAACCGGCGGCAACGACAGCGGCGGCGCCGCCGCCTGCAACGCGATGCGTGCCTGCCCCGCACGCAGGCCCGGCGCGCGCGCCTCGATACGCAGACTGCGGCGGCCGCTGCCGGCCTCGACAATGGCCTGCGCCAAGCCATTGAACAACTGCACCTGCGGCACGTTGTCGGGCGCATGCCGGTTAGGGTCGCCGTTGCCGACGCCGAGCAGGCGCCCGCCCTCGATCTGCAGCGCGATCTGCGCATCGGCGAACGGCACGTGGCGGCCCTGCGCGTCCACCGCTTCCAGGGTGATCGGTTGCGCGTCGCGACCGTCGCCGCGCATGCGCGTGCGGTCCGGGGTCAGCCGCAGCGCGACCGGCGCGCCGACGGTCTGCACCCGCTGCTGCGCGACCTCGCGGCCGTCGCGGTACGCCACCGCTTCCAGCACGCCGGGCGCGTACACGACCTGCCAGGTGTTCATCGCGATCCGATCCACCGCCTGCCGCCCTTGCGAGCGGCCGTTGAGCCACAGCTCCACCTGCTGCGCGTTGCAGAACGCCATCACCTTGATCGGGGTACCCTCGCGGCCCGGCCAGTTCCAGTGCGGCAGCAGCTGCAGCACCGGCGCCTCGTCGATCCACTGCGCCTGGCGCAGCCAGTAGGCGCCCTTCGGGAAGCCGCACAGGTCCATGATGCCGAAGAACGAGGACACCGACGGCCATTCGAACGGGGTCGGCTCGCCGCGATAGTCGAAGCCGGTCCAGACGAAGCTGCCGGCCAGGTACGGCCGCTCGTCGATCAGCTTCCACGAGGCGCGATGGGTGTTGCCCCAGGGCGCAGCGACCGAATCGTCCTCGGCGATGACGTGCGCCTCCATGTCGGTGAACCAGGCGCCGCGGGTCTGGAACGCGCTGGTGTCCTCGCTGGATAGCAGCGGCGTGTGCGGCATCGCCGCATGCACCCGGTCGTAGTTGAACTGGCGGTAGTTGAAGCCGACCACGTCCACCGCATGCGACGCGTTGCGCTGGGTCAACATGCCGTCGTTCATCGCCGCGGTCACCGGACGGCTGTCGTCGAGCGTGCGCACCAGCGCCACCGCGCGGCGCACCATCTCGTAGCCGGCGACGGTGCCCTGCATCGGCTCCTCGTTGAACACCGACCACAGGAACACGCAGGCGCGGTTGCGGTCGCGGCGCACCAGCCAGCGCAGTTGCGCGGCGTAGTCGGGCGCCGGATTGAACACGCGGTTCTCGGCCATCACCAGCATGCCCAGGCGATCGCACACGTCGAGCAGTTCGGCGGCCACCGCGTGGTGCAGGCGGATCGCGTTGCAGCCCAGCGCCTTGAGCCGGCGGATGCGGAACTCCAGCAGGCTGTCCGGCACCGCCACGCCGACCCCGGCATGGTCCTGGTGCAGGCAGGCGCCCTTGATCTTGAGCGGCCGCTCGTTGAGGAAGAAGCCCTGCTGTGCATCGAAGCGCAGCGTGCGGAAGCCGATCGCGCACTCGCGGCGATCGCGCTCGCGGCCCACGCTGCGCAGCACCGTCGCGAGCCGGTACAGGTGCGGTGCGGCCACGTCCCAACGCTGCGGCTGCTCTACCTGCAACACCACCCGCGCCTCCACCTGCGCCAGCGCGCCGGCCTGCAGCGTGGTACTGCCCTGCGCCACCACCGTGCCCTGCGCGTCGTACAGCGTCGCCTCCAGCAGCGCCGCATCGGCCTGTTCGCCGACGTTGGCGACGGTGACCGTCACCGGCAGCGTCCAGCGATCGTCGGCCCCGGCACGCGGCACCGCATGCACGCCGTCGCCGACGATATGCAGCGCATCGCGTATTGCCAGCCAGGTATGCCGGTAGAGCCCGGCGCCTTCGTACCACCACCCGTCCATCGCCTCGGCGTCCACGCGCACCGCGATGGTGTTGAGGTCCTGGCCATAGCGCGCGATCGCGCTGATGTCGATGGCGAGGCCGTCGTAGCCGCTCCAGCCGCGCGCCATCAGCAGGCCGTTGACCCACACCGTGGCGCGGCTGGCGATGCCGTCCAGGCGCAGTTCCAGCGCCTTGCCGCGCTGCGCTTCATCCAGCCGCAGGCTGCGCCGGTACCAGGCGATGCCGCGGCGGCGATAGCCCTGCGCCACGTTGGCGCTTTCCTCGATCGGCTGCTCGATGGCGAAATCGTGCGGCAGCCGCAGTTGCCGCCACTGGCTGTCGTCGAAATCGCCGGCGGCCGCGCCCCAGGCCTTGCCGGCCTTGGCGTTGTCGTAGCTGGCGTCCTGCCCGGTGATCGGCGGAAACGGAATGTCGCCTTCGTGGAAACGCCAGCCCTCGTCCAGGCAGAACAGGCCGGGATCGGCCGCCCGGGTCAGCGCGGGCACGGCCGCCACCGCGGCGGTGCCGATGCCGGCGATGCCGGCGGAGTCCGCCATGCCGGCCCAGCTTCCGCGCGGCAGCGCCAGCAGCAGGCCGGCGCCGGCGCTGCCGGCCAGAAAGGTTCTTCGTTGCATGCGCTTGTCCTCATCGGATCGACCGCCCGGCGCCACCGCGGCGCCGGGCCAGGCTCGCGCTAGCCCGCAGGCGCGTGCGCCGCCCTCACAGGATGTCCCACTGCATCGACACGTAGAAGCTGCGGCCGGTGACACCGGTCATCTGCCAGCGGCTGCTGATGTCCTTGTATGCCTCTTCCTTCTTGTTGGTCAGGTTGAGCGCGCCAAGCTGGAAGCTGAGTTTGTCGGTGGCCTGGTAGCCGAGCACCGCATCGACCTGGGTGCGCGCCTTCATGGTGTGGCCTTCGCGGGCGAAGAAGCTGTCGCTGCTGTCCTGCTCGTACTCGCTGCGGTGGTTCAGCGACAGGCGTGCGGAGAACATCGCGTTCTCCCAGTAGCCGGTGGCGTTCCAGGTCTTCTCCGACAGGTTGCGGATCTTGAAGTCGGTGTCGCGCTGCGGGATCACCCGGGTGAAATTGGCGGTCAGGCCGAAGCCCTGGATCGGCAGCCAGGCATCGAAGGATTGCGTCCAGCCCAGTTCGTAGCCCTTGATCTTGACCTTGCTCGGATCGTTGCGGGTGGCGGTGATCTCGTAGATGTTGCCGCCGCCGTCCACGCAGTCGCCGGCGCCATTGGTGGACAGCGCGGTGCCGTTGAACGTGGCCGGGCAGACGATGCTGTTGAAGGTGCCGTTCTTGACGTTCTTCCAGAAGCCGGCCAGGGTCAGCCCGCCGCCCTGGCCGTAGTACCACTCCAGGCTGAGGTCGGCCTGGTCGGCGGTCAGCGCCTTCAGGTCGGTCTGGCCCAGCGCCACGTCGTAGGTGGTGGTGCCGCCGGTATTGCTGCCGGAGGAGATGGTGGTGGCGATGGCGGTGTTGCTGTCCAGGATCGGCCGCACCAGTACCTTGCCGGCGGCGAAGCGCAGCAGCAGGTCTTCGCGCATGTCCAGCACCAGGTTCAGGCTGGGCAGCCAGTTGTGGTAGTCGTACGGCGCGCGCTCGGTGCCGACCACCTCGTTGGCGTCCTCGCTGTACTGCGAGGCGGTGGTCAGGTAGGTGTCGGTGGTGCGCTTGGTGCTCTCGTAGCGCACGCCGACGTTGCCGCGCAGGCGCATGCTGCCGACGTCGGTGTCGATCTTGGCCAACGCGTAGGCGGAGAAGATGTCGTTGCGGATGTGGTAACTGGCCTGTGGCGCGAACAGCACCGGCACGGTGATGCCGGAGGCCGCCAAGGCCCTGGCGTAGGCGTACACGTCCGGCGCCACCCAGTCGCTCTGCGAGGCAAGGTCGCCGTCGAGGAAGTTGCTGACGTTGGAACTGGCCGCCGACAGTTCCGGGAACATGCCGTAGCCGGACACCGCGCCGGAGTTGATCAGGTACAGGAAGTCGCGACGCCAGACGTTGCGGTCGAAGGTCTCGCGGCGGAACTTGGTGCCGACCTTGACCGCATCCAGGAAGCCGTTGCCGACATAGCGCTCCGCATCGAACTGCAGCGACCATTCCTTGTTGCGCAGCGCGTTGATCGCACCGTTGGGGTATTCGTCGCGGACCAGATTGGCCTTGTTCCAGGCGCTGGCGTCGGTGGCGTCGGCGTCGGTGGTCAGCGAGATCGCGCCGGGATTGGACATGTCGAACAGCGTCGCGCTCGGCTTGCGGCCGAGGATCACCGCGCGCTCGTCCTCGTCGGTCTTGCCTTCGGTGTAGTTGGCCACGCCGCTGAAGGTCCACGCGTCGCCCTTCCAGCGCGCGTCCCAGGTCAGCAGCTGCGAACTCAGGTCGTGGCGCTCGAGCTGGCGGTTGTTCTCCAGCCAATAGTTGGACGCCGACACCTTGGTCGCGGTCAGGCCGTCGGTCTGCAGCACATTGAGATAATTGCGATCGAAGGAGTAGACCAACTGGTTCATGTCGTTGTCGGTCTTGTCCTGCGAATACAGCGCGGTCAGGTTCATCTCCAGCCGGTCGTTGGGTTTCCACTGCAACCCGGCGGTGAACATCTTGCGATCGGTCTCGCGCTCGATCGAGCGGTAGCGCGGACGGCGCGGGATGTACAGGGTGCCGTCGCCGGTGGCCTGGGTGTACCAGCGGTCGATCCACAGGTAGTCGGCGCGGTCACGGAGCTTCTGGTAGCCGGCATTGACGAACACGCCCAGTTCGCCACCATCGGCCAGATGGAACTGGTCGATGTAGGTCAGTACGCCCTTCGGCGTCGGCGCGCCGCCGGCGAATTCGGAATACTGCTCCTTCGCCGAGAAGATCAGCTTGCGCTCCTTGTAGTCCAGCGGCTTGGTGGTCTCGATGTTGACCGTGCCGGACAGGCCGCCGGCATCCATGTCCGCCGACGGCGACTTGATCACCTCGATCGCCGCGGCCACCTCCGGCTGGATGATGTCGTAGCGGAAGCCGTCGGTGAAATCGGCGCTCTTGATGGTCTGGCCGTTGATCGTGGTGGCCGAGTACTGCGGGCCCAGGCCGCGGATGCTGATGGTCGAGCCGCGGCCGTTGATGGTGGAGATCTGCACGCCGGGAATGCGCTGGATCGCCTCGGCGATGTTCTCGGCCGGGAACTTGCCGATGTCCTCCGAGGAGATGCCGTCGGTCATGCGCGCATCCTCGCGCTTGTTGTCCAGCGCGGTGATCAGGCTCTTCTGGTAGGAACTGGTGACGGTCACCGTGTCGAGCTGGGAAATCGAATCGGACGCGGGCGCTTCCTGCGCCTGCGCAGCGGCACTGAACAGGCCGAGCGCGATGGCGCTGGCGAGGACGGACAGGGGACAACAATGCGAACGGGAGGGGGCGACATGTGGCATTGGGCTATCCTGGTTGATGGCGATCGGCACGACGACGGCTGACATCCAGGGCGGCGATCGGCAGGCAGCACCCTCCCTCGCGCCCCACGCGACGCGCAGGGCGATGCCGTCCGTGCAGAACCGGCGTCGATGGAGCGTTCTGGCTGTTCCTGCGCCCTGTGTTGCAGGTGGCGCGTCCCCGTCCCTTCCCCGGAACGGGCGACTGCATGGTGCGGCTTGGGGGATCTGGCCCGAATTGGCAAGGACCAATTCCAGGCGCTTCGATTCTTATGGTCTTAGAAAGATTGTGTCAACGCCGTGCCGCACGAAATCGCAAAATGACCTCTGGACTCGCACCCCTATCCCGGCAAAGTTATTATTTATCAATTACTTGCGTTGATAAAATATTCATGCCGCGGCGCTTTCCACGCATCGTTGTCACGATACCTATGCCGCACCAATTGCAAGAACGAGACCAATTTTGTGCGGCGCCACATAACCGCAGTGCATTCTCATTTGCGCACGGGCGCAAACCGCTCCGATCCCTCACGCAAGCCATTGATAAATCTATATTCGCGTTCCACCGCAGCGCCCTTTCCGGGATCCATTGCCGATATTGAGCGGCAAAACCAGAACCAGACAAATTTTCTCATCGAGACTTGACATCGTTGTCATAGCCTCGTAAGAATCGGCGCACACGGGGGTGTCGCCGCGCATGTGCGGCGCGAAAGCGGGCCAAGGGAGGCATGTGATCGCAATGATCCGTTCGCACGCATCGCGTGTCGCAGGCGGCACTTCGTGGCCTGCACAGAGACAGCGCCTGCCGGGCGCGCCCGCCGCGCCCAGCCCACCATTGCCGCTGTTCCTGCGGCGTCCCGCTGGCGAGGCGTGGTCCGATCGACCGCGATCGGCGGCCTCGCCGACACAAACACCCGGCTCACGTCCCGGCGCCCTGCACGCGCCCAGGCCGGTCGGGCCTGCGCGTGCGCACCACATCGGCAGCATCCGGCGTCCCGTGGCACACGGCATGGTCTCCACGTTCCGCACCACCCGGCATCCCAGCCCGCATCCGCATCACAGGCAGTAAGGCAACAGGCCACTCCGGCGCGCGGCCCGACGTCCGCGCAATCGCGTTGATCCATTGAATGATGAGGGAGAGACATCATGCAATATCGCCATTCCGTCCTGTCGGCCGCCATCGCCGCCAGCGTCCTCGCCTTCGCCGCGCAGGCGCAGCAGGCTGATTCCGCCGCCACCGATCTGGACGCGGTCCAGGTAGTCGGCATCCGCGCCAGCCTGGAGAAGTCGCTGGACACCAAGCGCAACAACGTCACCGTGTCCGAGGCGATCACCGCCGAGGACATCGGCAAGTTCCCCAGCACCAACGTCGCCGAGGCGTTCGCGCAGATCCCCGGCGTCACCATCGACCGTCGCTTCGGCCAGGGCGAGCGGGTCAGCATCGACGGCACCGATCCCAGCCTCAACCTGTCGTTCCTGGACGGCCACCCGGTGGCGCAGGCGATCTGGCTGTACGGCGAGCAGCCCAACCGCGGCTTCGACTACACCCTGCTGTCGCCGCAGATCCTGGGCCGCGCGGAGATCGTCAAGTCCACCGAGGCGCGGCTGACCGAAGGCAGCCTCGGCGGCACCGTGCTGATGCACAGCCGCCAGCCGCTGGACCTGAAGGCCAACGAGATCGCCGGCTCGGTCGGCTACAGCTACAGCCAGCAGGCCAGCGAGGGCAAGCCCAACGCGTCGCTGCTGTACAGCTGGAAGAATCCGCAGGAGACCTTCGGCGTCGCGGTGTCCGCGCAGCACTACGAAGAACGCGTCGACCGCCAGGGCCTGGAGGTGTTCGGCTACGCCAAGGCCAGCACCTTCGCCAACGCCACCGGCGTACCCGCCGATGCCGACGTGCCCAACTCGATCAACGCCGCCTGGTTCCAGCAGGACCGCAAGCGCGACAGCGCAGTGGTGAATCTGCAGCTCAAGCCCAGCGACGCGCTGGAGTTCAACCTCAGCGGCCTGTACATCAAGGAAGACTTCGACAACTACAACCAGTCGATGTACAGCTTCCTCACCTGGAACCCGGGCACCGTGGCCGCGGTCGACGCGCTGGGCGACGTGCGCAACGGCGTGGTCAACAGCGGCCATTCCAGCGCCAACGCCAATGCGGGCGGCGGCACGGTGATCTACGACAACAACGTGCGCCAGTCGCAGGTGACCACCAAGGGCCTGGACCTGCGCGGCGCCTACCGCGGCGAACGCTGGACCTTGCGCGGCCAGGTCGGCCAGAGCAAGTCCGACAACGACCACCTGGCGCAGTACTTCATCGAGCCGTTCTACAACGGCGGCTTCCGCTGGGACCTGGACCGCGGCATCCGCTTCGACGATCCCACCGCCGCGCGCAATCCGGCCAACTGGGGCTCGGCCGGCGGCTGGATCGGCAACAACGGCGTGTTCTCCACCCAGAGCAAGGACCGCTACGGCCAGCTCGATCTGGACCTGCAATTCGACGGCGTGTTCAACCAGTTGCTGGTCGGCGTGCGCGAGGGCAAGCACGACGAGGACTTCGCGCTCAACGTGTACGGCGGCGTCACCCCGGCCACGCTGGCCGACATCGGCACCATCGGCCTGACCGACATCCGCGGGTTCTATCCCGACCATGGCCAGCACGTGCAGGCCGGGCGCGGCAACGTGATCGACTGGATCCGCAACAGCCCGGTCGACTACGCCAATCCGGACCCTTCCAGCTACCTCAACAACACCTGGGCGCTGCAGCAGACCAACAACGCCGGCTACGTGCAGCTGAACTTCTCCAACGCCGGCCTGCGCGGCAACCTGGGCCTGCGCTACGTGCGCTCCAAGACCGAAGGCAGCGGCTTCGTCTACAGCGGCACGCCAACCCTGCAGGACCTGGACAGCAAGTGGCAGACCCGCACGCAGACCGAGCATTTCCTGCTGCCGTCGCTGAACCTGGCCTACGACACCGACAACGACTGGGTGTTCCGCTTCGGCGCCGGCAAGGTGATCGCCTGGGCGCCGTACAACCAGATGGTCAACAACACCTTCCTCAACGACACCACGCTCACCGGCAGCGGCGGCAATGCCGCGCTCTCGCCCTACGAATCGTGGAACTTCAATCTCTCGGCCGAGTACTACTTCGCGCCGCAGGCGGTGGTGGCGTGGTCCATCTTCTACAAGAAGATCGACAACTACATCGACACCTCGGCCACCATCGAGCGCCAGTACAACGCGATCCGCGACACCTCGCCGCAGACCTGGGCGCAGATGCTCGGTAGCAACGGCTGCACCGCCGACGGCTATTGCGACTACAGCATCCAGCGCCCGCGCAACGCCGGCGACGGCAAGGTCAAGGGTTTCACGCTAGCCTACCAGCAGCCGTTCGGCGACAGCGGCTTCGGCCTCTCCGCCAACTACACCTATGCCAGCGGCGAGAACAACAGCGGCAACCCGCTGCCCTACCAGTCGCGCAACAGCGTCGCCTTCAGTCCGTACTACGAGAAGGGGCCGTGGAACGCGCGGATCAGCCTGAACTGGCGCGACAGCTACCTGGCCGGCGGCTACGTCGCCGGCGCCGCGCCGGCCAGCGTCGACGCCTACACCGATCTGGGCGCGAGCGTGGGCTATGCGTTCAACGCGCAGTGGTCGCTGCAGCTGGACGCACAGAACCTGCTGGACGAGGAATACCTGCAGTACCTGGGCGACAAGGACCACCCGGCCGGGCGCTACCACAACGGCCGCCGCTACATGGCGACGCTGCACTTCAAGTTCTGAGCGCACCACCGCGCCTGCGCTGCGGGGTCATCTCCGCGGCGCAGGCGCGCGTAGACCGATAGCGCATGCGCCGGCGCAACCGCCGCGCATGCGTGAACGCGCCTCAGCGCGGGAACTGCACGTGCCCGTCGGCGAAGTACACGCCCTTGTCGCCCTGGCTGGGCAACGCACCGAGCGTATCGGTGACCACCTGGCCGCGGATGTCGGTGAGGCGGATCTCCAGCAGCTGCGCGCCCATCTGTTCGCCGACGAAATGGTTGTACGCGGTCTTCGGCAAGCTGACCCAGTCGCCGTTCTTCTTGTATTCGAACTTCACCACCGGATAGCGGTGGTTGCGCACCTGGATCGCCGCCCAGTATTGCGAGCTGCCCTCCTTGATCCGGTACACCACGTTGCCGGTGACCGGCGCGGCCACCACCTGCCAGCGGATCGGGATGCGCCCGGCGCTGGTGTCGCCAATCGCGGCGAAGGCATTGGGCGACAGGTCCAGCCCGCAGTCGGCGCCGTCCGGATACAGGTCGGTGACGTACACGGTGACCGTGCCGCGCGGTCCCTGCACCTGCAGGTAGGCACCGGCCAGCGCCGCCTGGACGCCACCGTAATTAAGCTGCGCCGGGTTCAGCGCGGTGATCGTCGCGGTCGGGTCGATGGGATCCAGCAGCAGGGCGCCGCCGGAATAGCCGGAGCTGGTGTAGGTGGCGGTACCGCTGCAGACATCGTTCCAGGCGGCATTGGCGGGTGCGGCGGCACTGGCCGCCAGGCACAGCGCGACGAACAGGCCGGCGCCGCGCGCGGCACGGGGGGAGTAGCGTGCTTGCATGCGTGTTCTCCTGCACAGGCGCGCGGAGTCGCCGCGCGGCGACCGGGCACCTGCCCGGCGCCGGCACTCTAGGACGCGGTGCGTGTGCCGCGCCTTGCGCGCGGCCGGGAATTCCACAACTTGGCCGACGCCGTAGACCGCGCGGTGACGTCGCTCAACGGCGGCTGCCGCGCTCCAGCCGCCACAGCAGATCGCGCCACGGCGTGGCCGCGGTGGCTATGCCGGCCGCCACGCCCAGGGCATCGGCCAGCGCATCCAGCGGATCGGCCGAGCGCGTGGTGGTCCAGGCGCCCTGCGCGAATTCGATGCCCACGCCCAGCGCCAGCAGGCCCAGCGCGGCCCAGGTCCAGGCGCGTGGCCCGGCATAGACCTGCACCGCCGCGGCGGCCAGCAGCAGGTAGGCGATGAAATGCTCGGCCTTGTCGCTGTCGGGCAGGTCGGACAACTGCGGCGGGTGCGGCATCATGCACACGTAGATCAGCACCGCGATGCCCAGCCACCACAGCCCCAGCCACAGCCAGGGCCAGCGGAACGCGCGCACTGCCGCCATCACAGCCGCCAGGTCAGGTCGCCGGACAGGAATGCCGGCGCCAGCGACACGTCGCGTTCGAAGCCCATCACCTGGAAACGCTCGCCCATCTCGCTGGGCAGGGTCAGCTGCTTCACCTGCTGGCGCAGGCGCAGTTGCGCGGCGGTGTCGCTGCGCGCCTCGGCCTCGGCCAGCAGCGCGTCCAGGCCATTGCCGAGCAGGAAACTGGCCTGGTTGCAGTAACCGGCCAGGTCGAAGCCCGCCCCGGTGCCGGCCTCGGCCAGCGCGGTGAAGTCCACCGACGCGGTCAGGTCCTGCAGGCCCGGCCAGCGGTACGGATCGGCATGCGTGCGATGCCGGTAGAACGCGCGCAAGGTGCCCTCGTCGCGCTCGGGCAGATAGAACTCGCGGCGCGGATAGCCGTAGTCCACGAACAGCATCGCGCCGCTGCGCAGGCCGCCGGCCACCGCCTGGATCCAGTACGGCAACTGCGGCAGCAATTCGGAACGGTAGCCATCGGCGAACGGCATCTGCAGATAACGCTCGATGTGCCGCACCGCGGCCGCCAGCAGCGGATCGGCCGGCTGTTCGCCGCGGCGGAAGCGGCCCTCGCCATCCAGCGTCACGGTCTCTTCGAACACCTCGCCGTCACGCAGCGCGAAGCGCGGCGTCGGCAAGGCGTCGATCACCTCGTTGGCGAACAGCACGCCGTTCCAGTCGTCGTCGAACGGCCGGTCCAGCCACTCCACCAACTCAAACACCGGCGGGATCAGTGCGCGCGCCAGGCGCTCGCGCTGGCGTTCGCGCAGGTCGGCGCTGGGCTCCAGGATCGCATAGCGCTCGGGCAGCGCATCCAGCGCCAGCAGGCGCTTGAGCATGACCTCGGCGAACGCGCCGCTGCCGCCGCCCACTTCCAGCATGCGTGCCTGCGGCCCCAGTTGCTGCAGCACCGGCGCCAACGCATTGGACACGGTGGCGGCGAACAGCGGCCCCAGTTCCGGCGCGGTGACGAAATCGCCCTCTTCGCCGAACTTGCTGCTGCCGGCGCTGTAGTAGCCCAGGCCGGGCGCGTACAGCGCCAGCTCCATGAAGCGCGAGAACGGAATGGCCCCGCCGGCGGCGGCGATCTCGGCGCGCAGATGCGCGGCCAGGCGCTCGCTGTGGGCCAGCGCGGTGGCATCTGGCAAAGGAAGGTCGGTGGGCATGCGGTGCCGGATTGCGTGGACAATGCACAGCATAGCCGAGCATGGAATCCGTACATGACCCAGACCAAAGTCGCCCTGATCACCGGCAGCGCGCGGCGCATCGGCGCCGGCATCGCCCGGCGCCTGCACGCGGCCGGCTACGCCGTCGCCCTGCATGCGCACACCTCGCAGGCCGAGCTGCACGCGCTGGCGCAGGAACTGGACGCCATGCGCGCCGGCAGCACGCTGACCCTGCAGGCCGACCTGCGCGACACCGCGCGGCTACCCGACCTGGTGGCGCAGTGCGTGGCGCGCTTCGGACGGCTCGATGCGCTGGTCAACAACGCCTCCAACTTCTATCCCACGCCGCTGCACGAGGCCACGCCGGCGCAATGGGACGACCTGTTCGCGGTCAACGCACGCGCGCCGCTGTTCCTGGCGCAGGCCGCCGCCGCGCAGTTGCGTCAGCACGGCGGCGCGATCGTCAACATGACCGACGTACACGCGGAAACGCCGCTGCGCGCGCATCCGCTGTACAGCGCGGCCAAGGCCGCCCTGGCGATGCTGACCCGCTCGCTGGCGCTGGAACTGGCACCACAGGTCCGCGTCAACGCCATCGCCCCCGGCGCGATCCTGTGGCCCGACGCCGGCAAGGACCCGGCCGCGCAACAGGCGCTGCTGGCACGCACCCCGCTGGCGCGGACCGGCCAGGTCGAGGAAATCGCCGAGGCCGTGCGCTGGCTGCTCGACGACGCCAGCTTCGTCACCGGGCAGACCGTTCGGGTGGATGGCGGGCGCGGGCTGATGTGAGGCCGGCATTGGGGAGTCGGGATTGGGAATTCGCAAAAGCGGATTGCAGCGGCCCGATAGCGCCCGCTCGAACGTCGTTGCGCTTACCCGATGAGGTCTCGCTGTTGCTGCTGCCTGAAGCGAATCCCCAATCCCTGCATCCCGAATCCCTGCTTCACAGCGAATCCCCAATCCCGACTCCCCACTCCCCACTACTCATCCAACTCGACCACCTCGAACGCCTTGCCATGCTCCGCATGCGCCTGCCACAGCGCGCCCAGGCGCTGGCCGCTGACCGGGTCGACGAAGTCGGCGGCGATGTCGGCCAGTGGCTTGAGCACGAAGGCGTGGCGCAGCTCGGGGCGCGGGATGCGCAGGTGGCCGGGGCCTTCGACGATGCGGTCGCCGTAGAACACCACGTCGATGTCCAGGGTGCGGTCGCTGAACCGCGGGCCGCTGCGGTCGCGGCCATGCGCGTCTTCCAGCGCGTGCAGCCAGTCGTCCAGCGGCGCCAGCTCCCAGTCGGTCTGCAGCGCCACCGCGTTGTTCAGGAAGGCCGGCCCGTCGAAACCGACCGCCGCGGTGCGATAGGTCGGCGACACCGCGACCGCGCCGAACTGCCGGCGCAGCGCCGCGATCGCCGCGGCCAGATGGTGATGCGGGCGCAGGTTGCTGCCCAGGCTCAGAAGCACGGTGGTCATGCGCTATTCGCGCATGCCGCGACCGCGAGCGTCAACGGCTAGCCAAGCCCGAGCCGCCCCCATAGAATCGGGACGTACCCGGTTTTCGGCAGCGCCATGACATATTGCGTCGGCATCGAAGTGGACGAAGGCCTGGTCTTCGCCGCTGACACCCGCACCAACGCCTCGCTGGACGACGTCCGCGTCCACCGCAAGCTGCACGTGTTCGAGTATCCGGGCCAGGCGGTGTTCGCGCTGATGTCGGCCGGCAACCTGGCGACCACGCAGCTGACGCTTTCGCGCCTGCAGCGCGACGCCGACGATCCGGACGCGCCGCGCAGCCTGCGCACCTTCCGGCACCTGTTCGAGGTCGCCGAGTACGTCGGCGAAGTGCTGGCCTCCAGCCAGGTCAAGCTGTCCGAGCAATCGCAGCACAGCGGCATCAACGTGCAGTCGACGCTGATCCTGGGCGGGCAGATCGCCGGCGAACGGCCCGGGCTGTACATGATCTACCCGCTCGGCAACGCCATCGCCACCTCGCCGGAAACGCCGTACCTGCAGATCGGCGAATCCAAGTACGGCAAGCCGATCCTGGACCGCATCATCCGCTCGGAGATGCAGCTGGAGGACGCCGCGCGCACCGCGCTGGTGTCGCTGGACTCGACCATCCGTTCCAACCTGTCGGTGGGCATGCCGATCGATGTGGCGCTGATCCGCCGCAACGACCTGCGGGTGACCGAGCGCATGCGCCTGGAAGCGGACACCCCGCTGTACGCCGAGATCCACGACACCTGGTCGCGCAAGCTGGAGAACGCCGTGCGCACCCTGCCGCGCTTCCCCTGGGAACCGGCCCTGTCCGCCGACCACGACACCGAATCGCGCGACGCCCTGCCGCCCCTGCCCCCCCGCCGCTCCCCCGCCCGCCGCGACCCGGAAGACCAGTCGGCGCAGCAGTGAGGGGCCGGGATTGGGGAATCGGGATTGGGGATTCGCAAAAGCGGGTTTCTGGGTAGCTGATACAACGCGCCTAGAGCGTCGCTGCGCTTCGCGCGCGAAGGGGCAATAGGCTGTTGCCGTTGCCTTGGGCAAATCCCGAATCCCCGCTTCACAGTGAAAAGCCGGGATTAGGGAGTCGGGATTGGGGATTGGCAAGAGCGGATTGCTAGGATTGAAACAACGCGCTTAAAGCGTTGCTGCGCTTCACGCGCGAAGGGGCCACGGCTGTTGCTGTTGCCCTAAGCGAATCCCGACTCCCGACTCCCCAATCCCCGCTTCACAACGAATCCCCAATCCCGACTCCCGAATCCCAGCGCCTCAACCACTCTCAAGGGCATGCGCCACCGCGCGGAACACGCGCTGCATTTCCAGCGGCTTGCGCAGGACGTGCACGGCGATGTCGGCGGGGAAGTGGTCGCGTTCCAGGTTGGTGCCGGTGTCCTCGAGCACGATCGCCGGGCCCTGGTAGCCCAGGTCCTGCAGCGCCAGCAGCAGGCGTACCGCCGACAGCAGGATGATGTCGCTGTCGACGATCACCAGGTCCGGCAGGCCGTGCTCCTCGACGTCGCGCAGCGCGGCGGCGCCATCGGACGCCAACTGCGGACGGTAGCCCTGGCTGGACAGCGCATTGCCGAGCAGCGACAGCCGCGTGGCCTCGCCGTCGACGAGGAGCACGCGCTGGCCCTTGCCCATCGGCAGCGACGGCTCCGGCTCGAACGACGGCACCGGCGCGCGCAGCGGGATCAGCAATTCGAAGCAGGTGCCCTGGCCCGGCGTGCTGTCCACGCCGATCCGGCCACCGTAGCTCTCGACGATGCGCTTGCACGAGATCAGGCCCAGGCCGGTGCCGTCCGGCTTGGTGGTGAAGAAGGGACTGAACAGCCGCGCCTGGGTTTCCGCGTTCATGCCCATGCCGCTGTCGCGGACCAAGATGCGCACCTGCTCGCTGCCGTCGGCACCGATCGCCGGCGCCGCCGAGAAGCTCAGCTGGCCGCCGTCGGGCATCGCCTGGATCGCGTTGAGGCCGAGGTTGAGCAGGCACTGCTGCAGCTCGGTGTAGTTGGCCTCGATCGACAGCGCCGCATCGGCCACGTCCACCTGCAGCGTCACCCGCTCCGGCAGGCTGCTCTTGAGCAGCATCTGCACCGCCTGGAACAGCTCGGCGATGCGCACCGGCTCGCTGGGCGTGCGCGAGCCGCGCACGAACGACAGCATCGACTCGGCCATTTCGTGGCCGCGCCGACCGCACTCGGCGATGACGTCGGCCAAGTGCCGCAGTTGCGGATCGTCGCTGCGCCCGACGATCAGTTCCGGCACGATCAGCAGCGGCTGCAGGATGTTGCGCAGGTCGTGACTGAGCCCGGCGGCGAGCAGGGCCAGGCTCTCCAGCCGCTGCGCGCGCATCAGTTCGCGTTCCACGCGCTGCCGCTCGCGCTCGGTACGCGCCTCGCGGATCGCGCGCGCCACCGCCGACGGCAGACGGGTCGGGTTGTGCTTGATGATGTAGTCGTTGGCGCCGTCGCGCAGCGCCTCCACCGCCGTCTCCTCGCCGATGGTGCCGGAGACGAAGATGAAGGGCACCGCATTGCCGTCCTCGCGCACCACCCGCAGCGCTTCGTGCCCGGAGAACCCGGGCATGCTCAGGTCCGACAGCACGATGTCCGGCGCGAACTCGCGCAGCGCCTCGCGCAGCGTCGGCTCGTTTTCCACGCGGCGGAACGTCGCCTCCAGGCCGGCGTCCAGCAACTGGTCGGACAGCAGCTCGGCATCTTCCGGCGAATCCTCGACCATGAGGATCCGGATCGGGCCAAGCCTGGGGCCGGTGGTGGGCATGCGCGCTTACTCTTTGTCCGGCGCCTGGTTGATCAGCGCCCAGAAGGTGCCCAGCGTCTTCACCGCGGTGAAGAACTGGTCCACGTCCACCGGCTTGACCACGTAGGCGTTCACGCCCAGGTCCCAGCTACGGGCCAGGTCGCTCTCCTCGCGCGAGGACGACAGGATCACCACCGGCAGGCGCTTGAGCGATTCGTCGCTGCGCACCAGCTTGAGCACTTCCAGGCCGTCCATGCGCGGCATCTTGATGTCCAGCAGCAGCACCGCCGGCAGGCCTTCCTCGCGGTCGGCATAGGCGCCGCGGCGCAGCAGGTAGTCCATCGCTTCCACGCCGTCCTCGACGTGCACGATGGGATTGGCCAGACGCGCGTCGCGCAACGCATCCACCGCCATTTCGGCATCGGCGGGGCTGTCTTCGGCAAGCAGGATGGTGCGGATGGCGGTCATGCGATGAACTCGGTAGTGGGCGCTTCGGGCGCCGGGGGCAAGACGAAATGGAAGGTGGCGCCCTGGTCGGGGGCGGACTCGGCCCAGATATGGCCGCCATGGCGGGTCAGCACGCGGCGCACGCTGGCCAAGCCGATGCCGGTGCCGGAATATTCGCTGGCCTTGTGCAGGCGCTGGAACACGCCGAACAGCTTGGCCGCATAGGTCATGTCGAAGCCGGCGCCATTGTCGCGCACGCTGAAGTGGTGGCTGCCGTCCGGCTGCACCTGGTAGCCGACCTCGATCTGCGCGATCTCGCGCTTGGCACTGTACTTGACCGCGTTGCCGAGCAGGTTCAGCCACAGCTGCCGCATCATGTTCTCGTCGGCGACCAGGATCGGCAACGGCGCGATGCTCCACTCGATGCGATGCCCGCTGTCGCCGTGATCGGACTGGTAGTTGGCATCGAGCACCGAGCGCGTCTCCGCCACCAGCGACTGCATGTCCACCGCCTGCAGGCGCAGCGCACTGCGGCCCAGGCGCGAGTACACCAGCAGGTCGTCGATCAGCGAGGCCATGCGCCGTGCCGAGGTGCCGATCACCTCCAGGTAGTGGCGGCTCTTCTCGTCGGCGCCCTCGCCCAGATGGCGGGCCAGCTTGTCGGCGAAGCCGGCGACATGGCGCAGCGGCGCGCGCAGGTCGTGCGAGACCGAGTAACTGAACGCCTCCAGTTCGCGATTGACTTCGGACACCTGCTCGACCTTGCCCTCCAGCTGCCGGTTCAGCTCCTGGATGCGCTGTTGCGCGGTTTTCTGCAAGGTGATGTCGCTGACCGTCATCAAGACCACTTCGTCCTCGCTGTCCGGCAGCGGCATGCGCCGCGCATTCAGCAGCATGGTCCTTGGTACGCCGTCCGCGCCAAGTTGTTCGTGCTCGAAATCCCACAATTCGCGTCCGCGCAGCAGCACGTCGGCCAATCGCTGCACGATCACCGGATCCTGCCAGACGCCGTCGCCGACGTCGGCGAGCAGCTTCGGCGGATCCGCCAAGTCCATGCCGTAGAGTTCGGCGAAGGCGGTGTTGTGCATCAGCATCCGCTGCCCGTTGTCGAGCAGCACGATCGGCTCGCGCACGGTCTGCAGCACCGCCGCGGCGCGGCCGTTGGCGCGCAGCATGTGGCGCTCGGCGTCCAGGCGCCGGCCGATCTGCCGTTGCAGCAGCCAGATCACCAGGCCCAGCAACAACAGCTGCACCACCAGCGAGGTCCAGCTCATCATCGAGGCGAGCATGCGGCGCTGCTCGGCGTCGGCGGTCCGCTCGCTCAGCAGTTCGTCCTCGCGCCGCTGCAGTTCGGCGATCAGGCCGCGCACCGGATTGTCGGCGGTCATGTCCTGGATCAGCGCGCGGATCCGCTCCGGATCGCGCGCCTGGGCGATGCGCTCGGCCAGCAGGGCACGCCGTTCCAGCGTGCTCTGCAGGCGGCCGATGCGGATCTGCTGGTCGGGATTGTCGCGGGTCAGCTCGGCCAGATGGGCGATGGTCGGCTGCAACGACGCGCGCGCATCCTTGAAGCGCGCGGTCAGGATCGGCGACTGCGCGCCATGCGACATCGCCATCGCCGCCGACTCCATGTCGCGCATGTCCGCTTCCATCGCGTTCAAGGTGGCGGTCACTTCCTGGCTGTGGCCGACCCAGTCGGCCGCACGCAGGGTGCTGGCATTCATCTGCCGCAGCAGCAGCGAGGGCAGGATGACGATCAGGACGACGGCCAGCGCCAGCAACGGCAGCCGCCAGCGGTCCCAAGCATCGTGTTTGGCGATGGTCTGCATAGCTGGTGCGTTAGAAGAAGGAACGGCTGCGGCCATCGCGGGCGCGCATTGTCGCCCATCTTCCCCGGCAGCAGATGAATTATTCAGCGGAAGCGCGATACCCCGATCGCGGCACCCGCACGGACTCTATCCCAGGCCGCGCGCACGGCGAAACGGGCGGCCTGCGGACGCCCGCGGGAGCGCCACGCGTGCGCCGCGCTCAGGGCCGGCGCGCCGGGGGCGGAATGGAACCGGCGGAGGTGCCGATCAGGGTCCAGGCCGGCATGCCGGCGCGGACCAGCAGGAAATCGGCATGGCTGCGCAGGCGCCGGCGCTCGGATTGGCTCAGGCCCTGATCCAGTTCCTGCATCAGCGCGGAGAACGCCGGCCAGAACCCGGTGTCGTCGTGAAACGTGGTCAACAGCATGCTCAACTGGGCTTCCAGCCGGCGCACCGCCGGCAGCAGCAGCGACGGCTGCGCGCCATGGCCAGACAACGCGGCGCCCAGCGCTTCGGCAGCCGCGGCCGCGTGCCCCGCAGCCGGATGGGGTTGGGTTTCCAACATCGCGCGTGATCCGTTGACGAACATGAAGGAATGATGTCTGAGCGGGTGTCAATGCGACGCGAAATGCGATGGCCGTCGCGAATTTGTCGCCCCCAAAAAAAACGCACCCCGCAGGGTGCGTCGCAGGCCGGCTGTCGCGGGCGGGGCGCCTCGTCGCATCCCCACCCGCGCCGCGGATCGCAATGCTTACTTCTTGGCGGCGGCGCTGACCTTCAGGTCGGCCGCATCCACCTTCTTGACCCCGTCGATCTTCTTGGCGACCGCCACGGCCTTGTCCTTCTCGGCCTTGGTCGCGACCGCGCCGGACAGCTTGACCGTGCCGTTGACGGTGTCGACCTTGATCTCGGTGCCCGACACGTTCTTGGTGGCCAGCAGATCGGCCTTCACCTTGGTGGTGATCCAGGTGTCGGTGACCGGCTCCTTGGAGTCGTGGCGGCTCGCGTCATGGGCCGTGGTGTCGTGCTGCATCGTGTCCTGCTGGCCCATGGTGCCGTGGTCCTTGGCGCTGGTGGCCTGGCCGGCTGCGAACGCCTGGCCCGCGCCGAACGCGAAACCGGCCACCAGGGTGGCGCCAAGCAGGGTGCGTGCATTGATCGTCTTCATCGTGTCTTCCTCCGCTGAATGTGCGCGCAGTCTCCGCCAGGCCGTCGTACAGGCGGCGTGACCGAAGAATCGCCGCAGCGTGAATGCGCAATCCGCCCACACAGCCCAGGCGATACTGGCGTCCCACCGCTGCTGCCTGCGCCCATGTCCGACTTCAATCTCGCCCTGCTCGGCTTCGGCTACGTCGGCCGCACCTTCCATGCGCCGCTGATCGCACAGACGCCCGGCCTGCACCTGCACACCGTGGTCTCGCGCCAGGCCGAGGCCGTGAACGCGGCCTGGCCGCAGGCGCATGTGGTTGCCGATGCGGCACAGGCCTTCGCCGATCCGCAGATCGACGCGGTGGTGATCGCCACGCCCAACCAGACCCACGCACCGCTGGCGCTGGCCGCGCTGGCGCAGGGCAAGCACGTGCTGGTGGACAAGCCGTTCACCCTCGACGTGGCCGAAGCGCAGCAGGTGCTCGCCCAGGCCCAGCGCGCCGGCCGCATCGTCAGCGTGTTCCAGAACCGGCGCTGGGACGGCGATTTCCTGGGCGTGCGCGCCTTGCTGGAGGCGGGCACGCTGGGCGAGATCGCCGAGTTCCATTCGCACTTCGACCGCCACCGTCCGCAGGTCGGCGACCGCTGGCGCGAGCACGCACTCCCCGGCTCGGGGCTGTGGTTCGATCTGGGGCCGCATCTGCTCGATCAGGCCCTGCAACTGTTCGGGCCGCCGCAGGCGCTGCAGGCCGATCTGGCGCTGCAACGCCCGGGCGCGCAGGCCGTGGATTACGTGCATGCGGTGCTGCGCTATCCGCGGTTGCGCGTAGTGCTGCATGCCGGGTCGCTGGTCGCTGCCAACGGCCTGCGCTTTGCGGTCCACGGCAGCGGCGGCAGCTACATCAAGCACGGGCTGGATACGCAGGAAGCGCAGTTGCGCGCAGGCGTCGCGCCGGGCGCGCCCGGCTGGGGCGAGGATCCCCTGCCCGGCCAGTTGCGCCTGGTCGGCGCCGACGGCACGCACGCCGTGCAGACCCTGCCCGCGCCGCGCGGCGATTACCGCGACTGCTATGCAGCCTTTCGCGAGGCGATCGCGGGGCGCGCGCCCGCGCCGGTGGATGCGGCGCAGGCGCTGGCGGTGATGCGGCTGCTGGAGGCCGGCGTGCGCAGCGCCGCCTCCGGATGCAGCGTCACGCTGGACTGAGCGCCGGGCCTCAGGCCGGGCGCGTACCGCCCGGCGCGGGCGCGTCGCCGCCCTCGTGCTTGATCGCATGGCCGCCGAACTGGTTGCGCATCGCCGCAAGCAACTTGTCGGCGAACGAATCGTCGTCGCGCGAGCGCAGCCGTTCCAGCAGCGAGAGGGTGATTACCGGCGCCGGCACGTCCAGGTCAATCGCCTCGGCCACGGTCCAGCGGCCCTCGCCGGAGTCCTGGACGAACGGCGCGATCCCGGCCAGGGTCGGGTTGTCGCCCAATGCATCCGCGCACAGGTCCAGCAGCCACGAACGCACCACGCTGCCCTGGCGCCAGACCTCGGCGACCTGGTGCAGATCCAGTGCGAATTCCTGCTTGCGCCCCATCAGCGCGAAGCCCTCGGCATAGGCCTGCATCATCCCGTACTCGATGCCGTTGTGGACCATCTTGGTGAAGTGGCCGGCACCGCTGGGGCCGACATGTCCCCAGCCGGCATCGGCGGCCGGCGCCAGGGTCGCGAACACGTCGTGCAGGCGCTGCACCGCGGCCGTGTCGCCGCCGATCATCAGGCTGTAGCCCTCGCGCAGGCCCCACACGCCGCCGCTGGTGCCGCAGTCGACATAGGCGATGCCGTGCGCAGCGAGTTCGCCGGCGCGGCGCATCGAATCCTTGTAGTAGGAATTGCCGCCGTCGATCACCACGTCGCCCTTGCCGAGCAACGGCAGCAATGCGGCCAGGGTGTCGTCGACGACCTTGCCGGCCGGCACCATCAGCCACACCGCGCGCGGCGCCGGCAGCGCCGCGATCAGCGCGGCCATGCTGTCGACCGCGTCGACCCCGCGCTGCTGCGCCGCGCTGCGCGCGGCCTCGCCCAGGTCGAAACCGACCACGCGATGCCCGCCGCGCACCAGCCGCTCGGCCATGTTGGCGCCCATCCGGCCCAAGCCTACAAGTCCCAGTTCCATGCGTCGTTCCCGGTTCGAAAAAAGGAGGGTTAGGGTCTCACGAAGCGGCGATGCCGACGTGACGCGCAGCTAAGGCGCCGATGCGGCGGCAGGTGCCGGCGGAGGCGTTTGCGCACAGTCGCGCAGCTGCAGGTCGCGCCAGCGCCGGTACAGCGTGGTGTGCAGGTTATGCAGGGTCAGCTCGATCGCGAACGGCGTGCGCGGATTGCGATCCAGCAGCCGCACCACGTGATAGCCGATCGGCTTGACGCCCTTGGGATGCACGTAGACCGCGAAGCCACGGTAGAACGGATCGTCGAGCAAGGCGTCCAGTTGCGCGAGCACCGCCTGCTGCGTCGGATCCAGGCGCGCACGCAGCGCCGGGTCGCGCGCGTACAGCAATCGCTCGAAGCGTTCGCGGCCCGGGCCGCGCAGCGCCCGCGCCAGCTCCCAGATGCGCCGGTTCTGGGCGTCGTAGTACGCGAAGCCGCCGTGCGCGCGCAGCGCAGCGGCAGCCTCGGCGCTGACCGCGGCGACCACGAAGTTCTCGGCCTGGTTGTTGATGTCGTCCAGGTAGCGGCGCTCGAACACGTGCACGATGTAGCCGGGCGCACCGAGGAAGGCGGCGCGGCCGCGCTGCGCGGTCTTGGCCGCCTTGCCGTCGGCGAAGAACTCGCCGGCGTGGGCGCCGAGCAGGATGCTGTCGGTGTCGTGCAGGGTGAGGAAGGTGCCGATCGACAACTCGTCGGCGCTGAACGCACGATCGAACGCCGCGTCGCCATACAGTTCGCGCTGTGTCGCCAATTGCGCGATCTGCCGGCCGACGCCGCATTCCGAACGCACGTGCCCGCTGTAGAACGCCTCGATCGCCTGCGCATTGCCGCCTGCCGGGCGATAGCCGCGGCCGAAGCTGCGGAAGCGCTCCCAGCCCTGCGCCTGCGCGCCGCGCAGGCCGAAGCCGATCCAGCCCAGTTGCAGCGCCGAGAAACGGTAGCCGGGATTGTCCTGCAGGCGTGCGACCGCGCGCGTGGTGGCCGCCCCCAGTTGCAGGAAGTAGCCGCACTGCGTGGCCGGCGCGTCCAGCAAGGCACGCAAGGCCTGCTGCCGTTGCGCGTCGTTCCAGGCAGCGGGCAAGGCCGCCTGCAGATCGCCGTGCGCCTGCGCCTCGGCCAGCGAACCGCGCTCGCAGGGTGCGCCGGCGGCGATCTGCGGCTGCGCCGCGGTGGTCGTGCCGATGCGCCAACCGAGCCGCTCCAGCAGTGCGCCCAGGCAGGCCGCGCTGGCCTGGTCGGACGGCGCCGGTGCGGCCGTCGCCGCGGCACTGGCGAGCAGCGCGGCCAGCAACAGGCCGACACCGCGGCGCAGACGCGGCGTGCGAGCAAACCTGGGTGGTCGGATCATGGAACGGACATCGCGAGCAGCAGTTTCCAGTGGCCGCGCGGCAGGCGGCGCCTGCGCAGCCTGCCCTGCACCCCGTGCAGGCGTCGCGAAGCCCGCCGCCGCGGCACCGACGCCCCCGGCGTTCACTCTTCCGCCATGCCCGGCGCACCTACACTGCGGCTCCCTTGGCGCAAGCGATCCCCTGCATGCACGTGCTCGTTACCGGAGGCACCGGATTCATCGGCCGCGCGCTGTGCCCGGCCCTGCTCGACGCCGGGCACCGGGTCAGCGTGCTGACCCGCGACCCCGCACGCGCGGCGCGCCTGTTGCCGGCGGTGCAGGTGCTGGACGATCTGCAGCGCGCCGCACCGGCCGATGCGGTGATCAATCTCGCCGGCGAACCGCTGACCGAGGGCCGCTGGAGCGCCACCCGCAAGCGCCGCTTCCGCACCTCGCGCATCGGCACCACCCGCGCCCTGATCGACTGGATGAGCGGACTCGACGCCGCGCAGCGCCCGGGCTGCCTGATCTCCGGCTCGGCAATCGGCTACTACGGCGACCGCGGCGACGAGGTGCTGGACGAAGACAGCACGCCGGGCGACGACTTTGCCGCCCAGCTCTGCCGCGACTGGGAGGCGGAAGCGCTGCGCGCGCAGGCACTGGGCGTGCGCACCAGTCTGGTCCGGACCGGTGTGGTACTGGGCCGCGACGGCGGCGCGCTGGCGCGGATGCTGCTGCCGTTCCGCTTCGGCATGGGCGGACGCATGGGCGATGGCCGCCAGTGGATGAGCTGGATCCACCGCGACGATCAGGTCGGGCTGCTGCTGTGGCTGCTGCAGCAAGGCGGCGAAGGCGCCTACGACGCCACCGCGCCAGCGCCGGCGACCAATGCGACGTTCGCGCAGCAACTGGCCGCGACCCTGCATCGTCCGGCGCTGCTGCCGATGCCGGCGGCGGCGCTGCGCCTTGGCTTCGGCGAGATGGCCGAGCTGTTGCTGGGCAGCCAGCGCGTGCTGCCGGCACGTGCGCAACGCGAGGGTTATGTGTTCCGTTATCCGGAACTGGACGCGGCGCTGCGCGATCTGCTCGCCGATTGAGCCGCCGCGGCGCCGAATCGCGCAACGTCGCAACCAGCACCCAAAAAAACGCCCCGGCGGAGGCCTCCGCCGGGGCGTGCTGCATCAGGTTGCAAGGTCGGAGTCAGGCGCCGACCAACACGATGCGGTCGCGCGACTCAATACCGCTTGCAGACGGTCTCGACCACGCGGTTGCCATTGGCCTGCTGACGCTGGCCCTGGATGTAGCGGCCGGTCGCACCGCCGGCAACCGCGCCACCGACGGTGGCCAGCTTGCGGCCATCGCCCTTGCCGATCTGGTTGCCGAGCAGGCCGCCGATCGCCGCACCCGCCAGGGTGCCGCCGATGCGGTCGGGATCGGTGCTGTTCTTGCGCACCGCGACCTTCTTGCAGTGCACGCGGGTGCCGTCGCTGAAGCGGCGGCCGGCGTCCTCGGGACCGTAGTGACGCTGCGCCTCGGCCAGCGGCGCGGCGGCCGTGGCGATGGCGAGGACGGAAAGACACAAGGCGGACTTGAGAGTGTTCATGCTGATTGCTCCTGGGTGGCGGAGCCGATGCACAAGCACCGCGCTCTCGACGGGCGCCACCTTCTCACCGGATTCGCGAATGGTTCGTGAAGCGAAATCGGCCGCATTCAGCTTGTGTAGCAACGCCTGAATCAGTCGGCGCCGCCGGGCTCGCCGCTGGGAGGCGCGGTCGTGACGGGCGGCTGCGCCGCAGTGGCGGCCGCGGCCCCGGGTGCCGGCGGCGGCGTGGGCACTGCGGCGGGCGGCGGAGTCGGCACCGTCGACGCTGCAGGGACAGGTGCGGGCGCTGCCGGCGCCGGCGCAGTCACCGCCGCGGGTGGATGCGCAGGCGGCTCCGGTGCCGGCTTGTTCTTGGGCAGGTACTCGCTCATCAGCTGGAAGAAGCGCTTGTAGAAGTCGCCGTCCTGCACCGTGCTGCTGGCCACCCGCACCATCGAGTCGTCGCTGCTGCCGATCGGCAGCGACACCGAGCCGAGCACGCCGACGCCGACACTGGCCGAGGTCGGGCTCTTCTTCAACGCATAGCGGTCCTGCAAGGCACTGACGAACACCCAGGATTCGTCCTGCCCGTGCGCCACGCAGGACACGCGCAGTTCCAGTTGCTCGTGCAGATCGTCGCTGGGCTGGAAGTTCTTGGTGCCTTCCACCGCATCGGCGGTGGCCTTGGAGACCACGTAGCCCTGGCTCAGCAGCGCCCGGCGCGCCGATTCGCAGGCCTGCGCCGGCTGCACCGGGTAGTTGCGCGAATAGGTGTTGTCGGAATTGAAGGTCTCTTTCACCAGGCCGTCCTGCTTGCGGGCGAAACAGCCGCTCAGGCCGATCGCGATCAGCGCGAGCGCGGGAATGGCGAGAACCTTGGAGGGAGCGGACATAGGCCGTTGACCGGAGAGAGGGAACCGCAGCAAAGGATAGCCGCAAGCGCGTCGGCGCGGCCTTGACGCCACCGCGGCCGCTCATCCCGCGGTTAGCGAGATGGGCGGTCTGCGCCGCCACCGCGTCAGGCGACGGCGGGTTCCAGCGCCAGGTCCACGCGCAGCAAGCCGCCGTGGCGGTCGCGGCGTTCGGCACGCAGGTAATGATGGGCGTCGAGCACTTCCAGCGTCGGCGGCACCGTCAGCGGTTCGCCCCACAGGCTCAGCAGGAAGCCACGCGCGCGCAGCCAGTCGAGCAGCCGCAGCAGCCCGTCCAGATCGCGCGGCAGCAACAGATCGGCGTCGCCGGGCAGGCGCGGTGCCGCCGCCGGATCGGCCAGCCAACGCGGATAGCTGCCGTACAGCGCAAAGACGAAACCGTCGGCGCGCAGCGCCTCCAGCAACTGCGCCGTACCCGGCAGGTCGATGGGCTGGCGGCGGTGCTGGAAGATCAGCGCGTACTCGTGGCTGCGGTCGCTGCGGGTGTCGCCGGGCGCCAGCGGCTGCGCGGTCTCGCGTGGATAGCACAACACGCGCTCGGGACAGGGCGCGAACAGGCTGCCGAGGATCCGCGCCAGGTCCCAGGCCTGCGGCACCGTGGTTGCGCCGAGTTGCACGTTCTCCACCATCGCGATGCAGAAGCCGTCTTCGCGCAGGTGCCGGCGTACCCCATGGAACACCGCGCGCAGGCCGTGCAGATAGGTAGCGTAGTCGGCGCTGGCGTAGAGCTGGGCGGGCGCTGCCGCGGCCGGCCAAGCGCAGCCGAAGTACGGCACATTGGTCAGGCACAGGTCCACCGGCGCGGACGGCGCGCGGTGCGGCAAGCCGCCGTCCAGCACCTCGGCGTGCAGGCCGAGCCGCTGCAGCCGTTCGCGCGCCAGCGCCGCGCGCGCCGCGTCGATCTCCAGGCCGATGCCGTGGCACCCTTCCAGTTCCGCCGCGAGCAGCGTGCTGCCGAAGCCGCAGAACGGATCCAGCACGCGCTCGCCCGGCGCGCTGAAGTGGCGGACGAACGGACGCATTTGCCCGACCCAGCCGCAGTCGCGCGCGCCCAGCGGATCGCGCTGGCGCAGGTCCTCCGGCAGGCGATGCTCGGGCGGATCCGGCAACGGCGTCCACCAGCTGCGGCTATCCATGCGGCGCCCGCCACAGCAGATCGCGATCCGGCTGCCAGCCGGCGCACAGCCGGCCATCGGCGAAGAACACCAGCTTGTAGATGTCGCCGCTGTCATGGCGCGCGTGCATCGCGCCATAGTCGGAGGTCTCGAACACCACCTCCATGCCGTCGGCGGTGGCCAGGCGCAGGTTCCAGAAATAGTAGCCCTCGGTGATCTGCAGCGGCTGCAACGTGCGCCACCACGGCGCGGCCATGCAGGCCCCGAGCACCTGCTCCACCGCGACCCGCGCCTGCGTCAGATAGCGTGCGGTGCCGCCGTCGCGGTAGCCGTCGCCGAGCCGGGAGAACTCGCGGAAGATCACCGTGCGTGCCCTGCAGGCACGCGCCCAGTCCAGGTAGGCGGCGACGCCGTCGGCATCGGCGATCCCGCCGTGCTGCAGGATGCACACCAGGCGCAGCGGCAGCGCTTCGGCGATGCGTTGCGCGGTGGCGACGAAGACGCCCGCGTCGGCGATCGCTTCGCCTTCGCGGAAACGCATGATCGTGTCGTTGCGCGCCTGCTGCGGATGGTGCCGCGACAGCTCGATCCACGACAGACCGAAGCGCTGCAACGCCTGCAGCAACACCTCACCTTGGCTGCGGGCGAAACCGGCGCCGTTGCTGTACAGCACCCGCTGCTCGACCAGCAGCCCCTCGCGCTCGGCCGCGCCCAGGGTCTGCAGCAGTTCCACGAACCAGGCTTCGTCGTCGGTCATCTCCAGTCCCGACAGCGAGTGCGACAGCGGCAGCCCGCGCAGTTGCACCAGCGCCTGGCGCAAGTGCGCGAAATAATCCGGCGGTGGCCGCAGGCTCGCCGCGGCGGTGCCGCCGGCCTGCGGTCGCAGGGTTTCCGAGCAGAAACGGCAGCGCGCCGAACACGGCCGCACCGATGCGTAAGGGGTGAAGGTCACCGGCTGCGCGACGCGGTATTCGCGCGCGCCGATGTGCTGCTGGCGCCAGCGGGAGGCATCCGCCGCGGCCGGCACCCGCCATTCCAGATGCGGAGTGCTGGCGCGCAGCGCGGCGAACAGCGGCGAGCCGCCGCTCAATGGCGGCGGACTCGGCAGGGACGCATGCATGGGTGCCTCCTACAGGCGCGCGGCGTTCGCGCGCTCGCGCACCTCGGCGAAGGTCCAGTCGTGCAGCAGGCGGCCGTTCTCCCACACGGTGACCATCGCATCGTCGTAGCCCGCCGGGCCGGCGACCGCCTCGGCAGAGACGGCATCGGCGGCCACCGGCTCGGTGCGGTAGCTGCCGTACTCGCGGTGCCGCAGCAGGCGCATGCGGCCGCGCTTGCTGAGCTTGCCCTTGTCGGTGACCGGATCCTTGTACACGTCGATCCAGCGGCCGTCGACGCGGGCGGCCGAGCACTTCAGCGCGAACTTCTGGGTATCGCGGTCAAGCCGCTGCAGCAGCGCGCCGCCCATGCCGAAGGCCAGGTTGTCGGTGGCGTAGCCGGCGCTGGTGATGCGCTCCAGGATCGCGCGGATGCTGGTCGGGTTGACCCCGTCGCCCTGGATCACCCGCACGTGGTTGAGCACCTTGTAGCCCTTGCCGTTGACGCTGTGGCCGAAGGCCTCGTCGAGCAGTTCCAGGCACTGGTGCACCACCGCCACCGGATCGCCGGAGTCCGGGCGGATCACCACGGTGGCGCCGGAGGCGATCACCTCCTCGCGCAGCGTAGTGCCCCAGTGCTCGCGGATCGCGTGGAAGATGTCGTAGCTGTCGGACACCACCGCGACCACGCCGCCGGGCTTGCCGAATTGCTTGAGCATGTTGCGGTAGGCCTCGACCTCGCGCTCGCGGCCCCAGCTGGTGATGGTGCTGTGCTCGGCGGCGGGGATCGAATAGCCGGCCATCGGCTCGTGGTAGTGCGCGCGCGCCAGCAACAGCCCGGACACGGTGTCGGTGCCGAGGAAGTTGACCAGGTGCGACGCACCGCCGATCGCCGCCGATTCCAGGCTGGAGACGCCGCGCGCGCCGAAGTCGTGCAGCTTGAACGGCAACTGCCCGTCCGGATCGTCGCTGGTGCGCTCCAGGAACTGGCGCAGGGTCTGCTTGGCGTGCCAGCTCACCGTGGCCACGGTCACCGGGTACCAGATGCGCAGCAGCAGCGTCTCCAGGTACGACGGCACCCAGTAGGCCTGCGCGTCGGTGGATTCGATGGTCATCAGCGCGTTGTGGGTCGGCACCACGCTGCCCTCGGGCACGGCGCGGATGCGGATCGGCAACTGGCCGCCGAGGCGGTCGACGATGTCGCGCCAGCCGGCCTCGTTGAACGGCTCGCCGTGCGCGGCGAACAGGTCGCGCGCTTCGTCGATGTCGGCATGGGTGACCGGGCGGCCCAGCGCCTCCTTGAGGATCGACTGCAGACCGAAGAACACGGTGCGGTCGTAGACGCCGCCGCGCGATTCCACGTAGAAGAACGTGGCGTCGGTGCCGGGCGGGTACTGCAGCCAGTGGCTGGCCTTGTAGCTATCGGTATTGAGCAGCAGGTTGTTCAGGCATTGCATGACGGAAGCTCCTTCGCGTCTGGGAAAGCCGGCGGTCTGTCCGCCGGCCGGGAGGCCGCGTCAACCGCGGCCGAGGAAGAATTCGAGCAGGTGCAAATGGTCTTCGAACAGTTTCGGGCCCATGCCCAGCACTTCGCTGACCGGCACCCAGCGCGCCTTGTCGGCGTCGTCGCCGCCACGCACCTCGGGCAGTTCGCCGAACACGAACTCGAAGTGGAAGGCGTGGGTGATGGTGCGCCCGCGCAGGCTGCGCTCGGGATGGTCGAACACGTGGCGGTTCTTCAGCGAGCCCTTGAGCACCGGCACCGGGATCTTCAGCCGGGTCTCCTCGCGCAGCTCGCGCAGGCAGGCGTCGAGGATGCTCTCGTGCTGGCCGACGAAGCCGCCCGGCAGCGCCCACAGGCCCTTGCCCGGCGCCGCGCGGCGGCGCACCAGCAGCACATGCCCGGAGTGCACCACCACCGCGTCGGCGGTGACGAAGGTCGGCGGATACGGCGCCTCCTTCCAGGCAGCGCGGTACTGCTCGATGAACTGGTATTCGGCGAGCAGTTCGGCATACGACGGCGAGTTCTTGCGGAACGCCTCGAGCATGTCGAACACCGGCGTCGGCACGTTGCCGCGCAGCATCAGCAGCGCACCGTGGAAATCGATGCTGCCGGCCTCGAACAGATAGCGGCGCAGCTCGGTCGCCGACAGCGTCTCGGTGTGCTGCACATCGACCAGCGGCCACTGCGGGAACTCGCGCAGGTAATAGCTGCTGGCGTCCTTGTCCATGCCGATCAGGCCGATCCGCGCCTCGGCGCTGCCGCCGTCGCTGCGCACCGCTTCGGCCACCGTGGACTGCACTGCGGCAATCCACTGGCTTTCGTTGTACAGATGGTCGCGCAACGGCCGCAGGATCAAGCGCTCGCCGGCACCTTCCAGCGCGGCCTGGATCATCACGCTGCGCTCGGCAACGGTCCAGGGATTGCGGATGGTGCGGGGGGTCTCGGCCGAGCCGATCAGGAAGATGAGTTTCTGACCACGCGCGAGGGCGTGGCGGGCAACGGCGGCGTGGCCGTTGTGGAAGGGCTCGAAGCGCCCGATGAACACCAGATAGTCGAACTCCATGAGCATCCCTCACGGTTGGGTGGATCGCCGCGGGTCTGTCCCTTGGCGTGAGCGGAATGCTACGCCGATGCCGCATCGCGTCAAGTGACGCACCGCGCAGATTCATCGGCTATCCAGACAGCGCTTGCGGACGTCGCGACAACACCGCTGCAGTGCAGCGCGCGTCGCCGTGACGATCGCGCTAGCCTCGTGCGCGCCGCGGCCGCGGGGGACGGCCCGGCACGTCGCGGCGCCCACTCCTCGGGGCCGCACGACGCCCCCCTTCCCTCCTCCCATCACCGCGAGAATCGCATGAACCGATCGAGCAAGCGCGTGTCCGCCTGGCTGCTGGTGTTGTTGCTCGCCTGTCTGTGTGCGCCGGCCATGGCACAGACCTTCGCCAAGGGCGCCGATGTCAGTTGGATCGACCAGCAGGAAAGCAGCGGGCGCGTGTTCCGCAACGCCTCTGGCGCCACCACCGATTTCTTCTCGCTGCTCAAGGGCACCGGCGTCAACGCGATCCGGCTGCGCGTGTGGGTCAATCCGCAGGGTGGCTGGAACGACGGCGCCGACACGCTGAACATGGCCAAGCGCGCCAAGGCGCAGGGCATGCGCATCATGATCGACTTCCACTACAGCGACAGCTGGGCCGATCCCGGCAAGCAGACCAAGCCGGCGGCCTGGAACAACCACGACTTCGCCACCCTGGTGAAGGACGTGTATGCGCACACCAGCGGCATCCTGTCCTATCTCAAGTCCAACGGCATCGACGTGAGCTGGGTGCAGGTGGGCAACGAGATCAACAGCGGCATGCTGTGGCCGGACGGCAAGACGCCCAACTTCGGCAACCTCGCGCAACTGATCAACAGCGGCTACAACGCCAGCAAGTCGGTCTATCCCAACGCCAAGGTGATCGTGCACCTGGCCAACGGCCACGACAACGCGACCTTCCGCTGGTTCTTCGACAGCCTCAAGTCGGCCGGCGGCAAGTGGGACGTGGTCGGCATGTCGCACTACCCGTCCCCCAATGCCTGGCAGAGCGCCAACACGCAGATCGCCAGCAACATGCAGGACATGGTGGCGCGCTACGGGTCGGACGTGATCGTCAGCGAGGTCGGCATGGACTGGCAGCAGGCCGCGACCACCCGCGCGATGTTGGCCGATCTGCTCACCAAGACCCGCGCACTCGGCAGCCGCGGCCTGGGCGTGTTCTATTGGGAACCCGACGCGTATCCGGGCTGGCAGGGCTACACGATGGGCGCGGTCGACAACAACGGGAAGCTGACCCAGGCGCTGTCGGCGTTCAACTGATCGCCGCTCGGCAGGCGCGCCACGCGGTGGTCATCGACACCACCGCCGTGCCACCATCGCGTGCTCCGCTCCTGTCGAGATCTGCCATGTCGCTGTCGCTGTCGTCCGCGCGCAAGCTCGCGCTCCCTCTGCTGCTGGTACTGGGCGTGTGCATCGCGCCGGCGCAGGCGCGCAAGCCGGCGGCGCCCGCCGCACCGGCCCCGCTCAAGGTGATGAGCTTCAACGTCCGCGTGCCGGTCGACACCGACGGCGACAAGCGCTGGGACGTGCGCCGCAGCGCGATGGCCGCGCTGATCCGCGCGCAGCACCCAGACGTGTTCGGCACCCAGGAACTGGTCCAGCGCCAGGCCGACTACCTGGCCGCGCAATTGCCGGAGTACCGCTGGTTCGGCCGCAGCCGCGACGGCAAGGACGACGGCGAACGCATGGGCGTGTTCTACGACAGCCACACGCTGAAGCTGGTGAACTCGGGACACTTTTGGCTGTCGGACACGCCGGAGGTGATGGGCAGCATCAGCTGGGGCCATCCGCTGCCGCGCATGGTCAACTGGGGGCTGTTCGAGCGCATCGGCGATGGCCGCCGCTTCTACCTGTTCGACACCCACCTGCCCTATCGCGACGAGGACGAAGCGGCGCGCGCCAAGGGCGCGGCGCTGATCGTGTCGCGGCTGAAGGCGCTGCCGGCGAACGTGCCGGTGGTGCTGACCGGCGACTTCAACACGGTGCCGGACTCGCCGACCTACCGCACCCTCACCGCCAGCCTGGCCGATGCGCGCACGCAGGTGGCGCAACCGCAGGGCCCGGAAGCGACCTTCCACGATTTCACCGGCCACCCCGACCGGCGCATCGACTGGATCCTCTCGCGCGGGTTGAAGGCCACCCACTACGCCACGCTCGACGCACGGCCGCAGGGCCACTGGCCGTCTGACCATTTCCCGGTGATCGCCACATTCGCCTGGCCGCAGTGACGCGATGACGCCTGCGGCATCGGCCGCAGGCGTAGGTGCAGGAGCGGCTTCAGCTGCGACGAGGCGCTAGCGGTAACGCCCGTGGCGGCCGAAGCCGCTCCTACGAGGCAACGTGATGCCAGGCGAAGCGTGCCGTTGCAGGTGTTGACCTTCTTCCCACAGGAGCATGCGCGCTAGCGAGACACCGCTCGTAGATACCGTCTTACCCCCTAGCAGGCAAGGCCTCTTTTCGGGTCGAACGCAGTGCCCGATTTGAGAACGCCGTAG